>NZ_JBFULV010000116.1:0-19622 GCF_054049715.1 Rhizobacter sp. P5_C2
GCGTTGCGCACGGTGCGCCGCGCTTCGGGTGGGGCGTCGTCGCGCTGCTGCACGGCCAGCGCGTCCGCCACCGGCGGTGCGAGCCCGACCGCCGCCGCCAGGTGCGGCGCCCAGCGCTCCGCGTACAGCACCGCCACCGTCACGTTGCGCTCGATGTAGAACAGCAACCCGAACACCAGCGTGAGCGCGAGCACCAGGCCGAGCTGCGCCATCAGTAGGCGGGCGAACAGGCTGTCGAAGCGGCGCACGAACTCAGCCGCGCGGCACGAAGACGTAGCCTTCGCCGCGAATGGTGTCGATCCATGCGCTGCCCGGCGCGGCCTCGGCCAGCTTGCGGCGCAGCCGCGCGACCTGCACGTCCACCGTGCGGTCCAGCGGCTTGTAGCCGCCACTCTGCACCGCGTCGCTGAGCTGCTCGCGCGTCAGCGGCCGGCCGGGCGTGCGCGCGAGGGCGGTCAGCAGCTTGTACTCGACGCTGGTCAGCGCGATCGCGGCGCTGCCGGCCCGCACTTCGCGCTTCAGCAGGTCGATCGTCAGGCCGTCGAAGCGCAGTTGCGGCGCGTCGGCCCGGCCGGGTGCCTGGCGGCGCAGCAGCGCGCGCACCCGGGCGACGAGTTCGCGCGGCTCGAACGGTTTCGGCAGGTAGTCGTCGGCGCCGATCTCCAGCCCGAGCACGCGGTCCATCGGGTCGCCGCGCGCCGTCAGCATCACGATGCCGAGGCCGGGGTGCGCCGCGCGCCAGCGGCGGCAGACGTCGAAGCCATTGGCGTCCGGCAGCATCACATCCAGCAGCACCGCATCGGGCTGCCCTTGCGACAGCGCACGCTCGCCATCGCCGGCGGTCAGCACCGCGTGCACCGACCAGCCTTCGCGCTCGAGCAGCTCGCACACCATGCCGGACAGCTCGGCATCGTCGTCGACCATCAGGACCAGCGGCTTCATGGAGCGGCAGTCTACGGTTCGCGCAGCGGGGCAGCGCGAACATTTCAGTGCTGTCGCAATTCGTCATGCGTGCGGCGTGGCGGCGCGGTGCTTCGGCGTTTCAATCCGGCCATCGATGCCCTGGAGACCCTCCCATGAAGACGACGCCCCTCCTGCTGTCCTTGTCGCTGCTCGTGCTGGCTGGCGCTGCCGCCGCGCGCGACGCCAACCCGATGGCCCAGGCCTGCAAGGCCGACCACGCGAAGTTCTGCAAGTCGACGCAGCCCGGCGGCGGGCGCATCGTCGAGTGCCTGAAATCGCACGAGGCCGAACTGGCGCCGGCCTGCAAGTCGGCGATCGACACCGCATCGACCTGCGGGCCCGAGGTGAAGAGAATCTGCGGCGATGCAAAAGGGAGTGCCGTGCGCGAGTGCGTGAAGGCGCACGCGGCCGAATTTAGCGAGGCCTGTCGCGCGACGCTTGCCAAGCGCTGAGCGGGCGCTGTCCTCCGATCACATGCCGAGCCGATCCAGCCACGCCTTGACCTGGCGAAATGCGTCGAGCTGGACCTGGTCCGGCGTCATGCCGCCCAACGCGGCCGAGTCATCCAGGAACCGACGCACGGTCACAGGCCCATAGGCCGTTCCATCGGTGAACTTGCTTGCAATGCACTTGAACCCCTTGAGCGCCACCGGATCGTCGAGCAGGGGTCTGCAGGCTTCGGCGAGCGCATCGGGTCCGCCTTCGAACTGGCGCACCGAGAAGTAGATGTCGTAGGCATCCTTGTGCTTGTCGCGTCCGACGAGCGCATGGCCACCCCGGCACCATCCGGCTTCTGGACTGCAAAATTGGCCAGCGGCGGCGGCTTGTTGCGCTGGAATTCCGCCTCGCGAGGCATGAGCAGAGAAGCCATGGCACGGAGCCACCGATGACGACGAAGCGGTCCAGGTACGCTCCGAGGATCTGGCCGATCTCCAGCAGCACCGAATGCACCGCCTGCGAGCCCGCATCGTCGTAGTCGTTGGCTGAGCGGGGTTCCATCACGGTTCCTTGCTGAACAGGGGCTGGATCTTCTCGGCCCGCCAATGGGCGGCCGCTTCGCGACCGCGTTCTCCCGTGGACAGCAGGTCGAGGTAGGTCTGGATCGGGCCGGTTCCTTGAGACTGAGTGCCCAGATCCGAGGTCTCGTTCCACAGGCCTTCGTCGCTCGGACGGAAGACGGTCACGTTCTCGCCTTTGTCGACGGGTGAGATCGCCAGGTGCTTCTTGAGCAATTCGATCCCGACGGGCGCCGCATAGAAGAACTCGCCCGCCACGCGTGCATACGGCGCCAGACGTCGGGCCACGGAGTGGGACGCGAGCAGCACGTGCGATTGATGCCGGGCGGCTTCGACGAAGACTTCTTCGATGGCGGTTTCGAGGGCGCGCCCATGCATCAGCGTGTGGCCGCGCAATGCGACGCTGGGAGCGTGCAAGCCGTCATCTCGCCATGCATCGAGGAGTGCATCGGGTTGCGTGAGTCGAAAACCTTCGCCCGATTCGGCGGACGCCCATTCCCGCTCGATCAATGCGCGCCGGACGTTGCTGACCTGGCCCATGCTCACACCCGCCTGGCCCGCCAATTCAACGACCTTCCATGGCAGGAAAGGCTTGTGCAGCAACAACTTGAGCAACCGGGCGGACTTCGGAAAGAACAGGGAACGTTGCTCGCGCTTCGTCGCGAAAGGATCGCGGTCCGCCTTGTGGATCTCCAGATGGAGGCGAGGAAACACGATGCGGGCGTTGCCGGCGAAGTCGAGCCACCCGATGTTGCTTTCTTCCAGCAAGCTGCGCGAGGCCGGCGAGATGAAGGGCGCCACCACCAGGCCGCGCGTCAGGCCGGTGGCTCGAAGCAGCGCCGGGCCGAGTTGCCCCATCGCATTTCGCACCTGACGAGGTTGCCCGGACGACTTGCTTTCGATGATCAGGTGGCACGGCGTGCCGTCGATGCTGAACTCGGCATGGCCATCGGGGCCGCCGTCCCGCGGACGCGCGTCGATGGTGAGGTCGGCAACGATCGGCGATGCTGCCAGCAGTTGACGCAGCGCGTCGGGCCACCCGGTTTCGACTTCGTGCGGCGTCATATTTCACTCAAAGTGCCAGTTTCAACGGGTGCTGAATATATCAGTTCGGGTAAAATTATCGAATAGTTTCACTGTAACTTAGGATTTCAACAACCGTTGAAGTGACTGTTTCGAGTGATATGCCCTCGCCCGGCATGCCCCCTTCCCCTACCATCCGCGCCAGCGGCCGTGAGGCCTGTCACAGGGACGAGGGAATGAGTTCACCGATCAAGGCGCCACCGGCCAAGCTGGTCGCCAAGCTGGCCCGGCCCAGCGCCGCGTACAAGCGCCACGCCTGGCTGGCCGTCGCCGCGCTCGCGGCCTTCATGCTGCTGTACCTCGGTCTCGCAGGCTGGTTCCTGTTCACCGCCTGGCGCCTGACCCTCGGGACCGAGAGTTCGTCCGGCAGCGCCGTCTGGGGCTGGGTGATCGGCGGCTGCGCGGCCTTCCTCGCGGTCTTCATGCTGAAGGCCATCTTCTTCGTCAAGCAGGGCTCGCAGGACAACACCCTCGAGATCACCGCGGCCGAACAGCCGCGCCTGTTCGAGTTCCTGCACAAGCTGGCCGACCGCGCCGGCGCGCCGCGGCCGCACAAGGTGTTCCTGTCGGCGCGCGTCAACGCCGCGGTGTTCTACGACCTGTCGGTGCTGAACCTCGTGATGCCGTCGCGCAAGAACCTGGAGATCGGCCTCGGCCTCGTCAACGCCGTCACGCTGGGCGAGATGCGTGCCGTGCTGGCGCACGAGTTCGGCCACTTCGCGCAGAAGTCGATGGCGGTCGGCCGCTGGGTCTACGTCGCGCAGCAGATCGCCGGCCACCTGGTCGCGCGGCGCGACAAGCTCGATGCCTTCCTGAAAGGCCTGTCGCGCTTCGACATCCGCATCGCCTGGGTCGGCTGGGTGCTCGGCGTGATCGTCTGGGCGATCCGCTCGCTGGTCGACAGCGCGTTCTCGGCGGTGCTGCTGGTGCAGCGCGCGCTGTCGCGCGAGATGGAGATGCAGGCCGACCTGGTGGCGGTGTCGCTGACCGGCAGCGATGCGCTGATCCACGCGCTGCACAAGCTGCAGGCGGCCGACGACTCGTGGGACCGCACGCTCGGCTTCATCGGCAGCGAGCACGCCAGGGAGCGCGTCACGCGCGATGCCTTCGCGATCCAGTCGCGCGTGATGCAACGCATGGGCCAGGTGCTGAACGACCCGCAGTACCACCGCGTGCCGGCGCTGCCGGCCGACAAGCCGCAGCAGCACCGCCTGTTCAAGGCCGAGGTCGCGCAGCCGCCGCGCATGTGGCTCACGCACCCGCTGAACCACGAGCGCGAGGCGAACGCGAAGCGCCACTACGTGGCCGCGCCGTTCGACGACCGCAGCGCGTGGGCGCTGTTCGACGATGCGCCGGGCCTGCGCGAGCGCGTCACGGCGCAGCTGATCGGCGAGACCAAGCTCGCGCCGCTGCCGATCGAGGACTCGCTGCAGGCGCTCGACGAGCAGTTCGCGCGCGAAAGCCTGCAGGGCCGCTACCGCGGCGTGTACCTCGGCCGCTCGGTCACGCGCAGCGTGAAGAGCGCGGCCGAGCTGGTCGATCCGGCGCTGCAGCGCGCGACGCCGTCCGAACTGGCAGCGCTCTACCCCGAATCGCTGCTCGACGACGTGGCGCGGCTGCGTGAACTGGCGCTTGAGCTGGCCCAGTTGCGCGCGCTGAAGTCCGGTGCGCTGAAGGCCCCCGGCGGCGTGATCCGCCACCGCGACCGCACGCTGAAGCACGGCGAGCTGCCGGGCCTGCTGAAGACCGTCGAGCGCGAGCACCGCCAGGTCGAGCAGCGCCTGCTGGCGCACGACAAGGCCTGCCGCAGCACGCACCGCGCCGCGGCGGCGCAGCTCGGCGGCGGCTGGGACGCCTACCTCGACGGCCTGCTGGCGTTGCTGCACTACGCCGACCACAGCGAAGCCAACCTGCGCGATGCGCAAGGCCTGCTGTCCAACGCCTGGCAGGTCGAGAGCGCGACGCGGCGTGTCGGGAAGGCCGGCGTCGCGCGGCTGGTGGTCGTCGCCAACCAGCTGCAGTCGGCCTTGCAGCGGGTGTCGGACCAGCGCGATGCGCTGCTGCTCGACAGCACGCTGCGCGACAAGCTCGGCGTCGCGAGCTGGAGCGAGCTGCTGGGCGAGTTCAAGCTGCCGCCCACCACCGGCGACAACCTGGGCGACTGGCTCGGCGTGGTCGACAGCTGGGTCGACCAGCTGGCCGGGGCCTGCGGCCGGCTGCGCTCGCAGGCGCTCGACCAGTTGCTGCGCACCGAGGCGCTGGTCGCCCGCCGCGCACGCGGCGAGGCGGTGCCCGAACTCGCTGCCGCGGCGCCCGAGCCCTCGCGCGCGCCGACCAACTACGACACGCTGCTGGCCGGGCGCGAACGCGAGCGGCAGACGCGCCTCGGCTGGCTCGCGCGCTTCCAGACCGCCGATGGCGCGCTGCCGATGCTGGCGCGGCTCGGCGTGGCCGGCGGCATCATCGCCGCCGTGCTGGGCCTGGGCGGCTCGGTCGGCGATGCGCAGATCGTCGTCTACAACGGCCTGGGCACGCCGGTCCAGGTGACGGTGGCAGGACGCCCCCCGCTGGCGGTGGCGCCGAACGCACTGCAGCGGATCACGCTGCCGGCCGGCCACCTCGTGCAGGTCGAATCGCGCACGCCGAAGGGCGCCCTGATCGAATCGTTCGAGGCCGATGCGAAGGGCAGCTTCGGCACCTACGTCTACAACGTCGCTTCGGCGGCGCCGCTGGTCGAGTGGACGGCCGTGTACGGCCGCACGCAGCGCATTCCGGAACGCATGCTCGGCACGCCGCGCTGGTCGTCGACCGGTGCGGCGCATGTGTTCGAGGAGCCGCCGAAGACGATCAGCACGAAGGGCGGCGGCGGCACGCGCACCGTGCTGCAAGGCTTGGCCGACCTCTCGCCCGAGCGGCAGCTGAATGCGCTGGCCAACGATGCGCAGCGCCGCCAGCTGATCGCCACGCACCTGCGCTGGGATGCCAGCGGCAGCGCGCCGGCCTTGCAGTGGCTCGGCATGGTCGGCGACGATGCGCAATTGCTCGCGCTGCTGCGCGAGCGCTTGAAGGCGACGCCCGATGACGTGGCCGCGCTGCGGGCCGAGCAGGACGGCACGCTGGCCGAAGCGCATGCCGAGGTCTGCGCGCGCCACGTGGCCGCCAGCCGCGCCGCGCCCGCCAACCCGAACCTGCGCTATGCCGCGCTGCGCTGCGACACCGAGAACCCGCAGAAGTGGCAGGCCTTCATCGACGGCCACGCGCGCTGGCCGGCGCACGCCTGGTTCGGCTACGCGGCGGCGTATTCCGAGCTCGATTTCGGTCGGTTGGACGCCGGCCTGGCCGGGCTCGGCGAAGCGCGCGCGCGGCTCGCGCCACTGGCCGAGCACATCGCGATCGACGAGGCGCGGCTGCGCCGTTTCCTGAAGCAGGACGACGCGAAGCACATGGCCGAGCTGACGCGCGCGTCGCCGATGCTGCAGACCCGACTGGCGATGGAGAGCGGCACGTCGACGGCCGAGGAGCCGCTGCCGACCGAGTACGCCGAACTGGCGCGCGGCCGCTTCGATGCCGCGATCAAGGCCGCGGCCACCGGCTCCGCGCACCGCCAGGCGCGCCTGCTGCGGCTGGCGGCGGCGTCCGACGGTGCCGATCAGCAGCTGGTCATCCGCGCGATCGCGTTGCCGCTGGACAGCGGTGTCGACGATGCCACCGCGTGGTTGGCGGCCGCCGTCGCGGCGCGTGGCGGGCAGGACATCGAGTCCTTCATCGGCGTTGTCGCGCGCCGCTCGCCGACCGATGCGGCGCTGATGCGGGTGTTCTTCGAGCAGTTGCAGAAGACGCGCGATGTCGGCGTGGCCGACCGCGTGCTCGCCGAGGTGTCTTTCCAATGGCGCATGCAGGCGTATGCGGCCGGCGTCGTGCTGCTGGGCCGTGAGGCGCCGGCGGCCTGGCGCGACGCGGCCCGCAAGCTGCTGTTCGCCGACGAGCGGCCGTACTTCATGGAGAGCGCATCACCTCGCGGATGAGGTCGATGAACGCCCGCAGCCCTGCCGGCACGTGCCGGCGCGTCGGGTAGTACAGGCAGATGCCGGCGTAGGGCGGCGTCCACTCGTCGAGCATGCGAACCAGCCGGCCCTGCTTCAGGTCCTCGCCGACATGCAGCTCCGACAGGTAGCCGATGCCGAGCCCCGCGTGCACCGCCTCGCGCATCAAGGACGGCTCGTCCAGCGTGATCGGGCCGGGCACGTCCAGCGTCATCGATTCGCCGTGCCGTTCGAACTCCCAGCGGTAGCGCGCGCCGCTCGCGAGGCGCCAGCGGATGCAGCGGTGCTTCATCAGGTCGCCCGGCGTGGCCGCGACCCCCGTGTGCCGCCACGTAGTCGTGCGACGCGACCACGGCCGTGCGCATGTCGCCGCTCATCGGCACGGCGATCATGTCGCGCGGCACCGCCTCGGCCAACCGGATGCCGGCGTCGTAGCCCTCGGCGACGATGTCGATCAGCCGGCCCTCGGTGACCAGGTCGACCTGCATCTGCGGGTAGCGCTTCAGGAACGCGAGCACGATCGGCTCGAACACGATGCGCGCCGCGCCGACGGAGGTGTTCAGCCGCAGCGTGCCGGCCGGCGTGTCGCGCAGCAGGTTCACTGCCTCCATCGCGCCGCGGATGTCGCCGAGCGCCGGCGCGATGCGCGCGACGAACTGCTCGCCCGCCGCCGACAGCGCTACGCTGCGCGTCGTGCGGTTGAACAGCCGCACGCCGAGCCGCGCTTCGAGCCCGGCCACCGCGTTGCCCAAGGCCGAGGTCGACATGCCCATGTCGGTGGCCGCCGCGCGGAAGCTGCCGTGCCGCGCCACCGCCAGCACCGCTTCCAGTTCGACGAGGCCCGACTTGTGCATTGTCCTGATTCCCGGAACGAGTCGTGAAGGTTTGGCCAGCTTATCAAATCAATGACGGCCGCCTAGATTCGCTGCATCGGTTCATCACACAGGACATCGACATGCACGACATCACCCGGATCTACATCGACGGCGCGTTCGTGGCCCCGCACGGCCAGGAGCGTTTCGACCTCTTCAACCCGGCCACCGAGGCCCTTATCGGCCAGGTCACGCTGGGCGACGCCGAAGACGCACGGCGTGCGATCGCTGCCGCCAAGCGGGCGCTGCCCGGCCTGTCGCGCAGCCCGAAGGCCGGGCGGGTCGCGATGCTGCGCCGGCTGCACCAGGCGGTGCTGGCGCGCGTCGACGACATCCGCGACGCGACCATCCTCGAGTACGGCTGCCCGGTCGCGCGGGCGCAATGGAGCGCGCAGTACGCCGCCGACGCCTTCCTGCAGGCCGCGCAGACGCTGGAGGACTACCCGCTCGAACGGCGCATCGGCAGCGCCGAGGTCGTGATGGAAGCGGTCGGCGTGGTCGGGCTGATCACGCCGTGGAACGCGAACGCCGGCTTCATCTGCAACAAGCTGGCGACCGCGATCGCGGCCGGCTGCAGCGCGGTGATCAAGCCCAGCGAGATGAGCGCGATCCAGACCCAGGTCGTCACCGAGGCGCTGCATGCGGCCGGCCTGCCGCCGGGCGTGTTCAACATCGTCAACGGCCGTGGCGACGTGGTCGGGGCCGAGCTCAGCACGCACCCCGATGTCGCGAAGATCTCGTTCACCGGCTCGACGGCGGTCGGCAAGGGCATCCTGCGCGCCGGCGTCGAGACGATGAAGCGGGTGACGCTCGAACTCGGCGGCAAGTCGCCGACCGTGATCCTCGACGACGCGGACCTCGGCGAGGCGGTGAAGCTCGCCGTCGCGGCCGGCTTCATCAACAGCGGCCAGGCCTGCATCGCCGGCACGCGCATCCTGGTGCCGCAGGCGCGCATGGCGGAGTACGCGCAGCGCATCGGCGACGCGGTGGCGCAGGTGCGGGTCGGCGACCCGGCCGATCCATCGACCGCGATCGGGCCGATGGTGAGCCAGCGGCAGTTCGATCGTGTGCAGCGCTACATCGGGATCGGCATCGCCGAAGGTGCGCGGCTGGTGGTCGGCGGCGAAGGCCGGCCCGACGGCCTGCCGCGCGGCTGGTTCATCCGCCCGACGGTGTTCGCCGACGTGCGCAACGACATGACGATCGCACGCGAGGAGATCTTCGGGCCGGTGCTGTCCGTCATCGGCTACCGCGACGAAGAGGACGCGATCGCGATCGCCAACGACTCGGTCTACGGCTTGCAGGCGGTCGTGTCGTCGACGAACCCAGCGCGCGCCCGGGCTGTCGCGGCACGGCTGCAGGCTGGCCGCGTGCAGATCAACGGCCTGCACCACGAGCCGCTCGCGCCGTTCGGCGGCTTCAAGCAATCGGGCCTGGGCCGCGAGTTCGGCGCGTTCGGGCTCGAGGCCTTCCTCGAGCCGAAGAGCGTGCTCGGCGCGGCTTGAACGGCCTCAGGCGGGCTTGCGGTTCAGCAGGCTGAAGCCGTGGGTCCAGTGGTTGTTGCCGAAGCCGTAGCGGATCCAGATCATCGCGAGCGGCTCCAGCAAGCGCGACTGCTCGATGCCGCCGAGGTCGATCGCGCTGCGCCAGCCGAAGCTGCGCAGGATGGCGGCGACCTCGGCCTTCGCGCCGGCGTCGTTGCCGGCGATGAACATGTCCGGCTCGCCGTCGGCCAGCGTCGGCTGCACCATGTGGGCCGCGGTGATGATGTTGAAGGCCTTCACGACCTTCGAGTGCGGCAGCAGCCGCTGCGCCGTCTCGCCGGCCGAGTCGGTGAAGCCGAGCGCGAGCGCCGGCTGGCCCGAGCTGAAATCGACCGGGTTGACGGCGTCGATCACCGTCTTGCCGGCGAGTGCGTCGGCCAGGGCCGGCGTCAACGCCGCCTTCAGCGCGGCCCAGGGCAGCGCGATGACGGCGCTGTCGGCCTGCCGGGCGGCATCGACAAGGCTCGCCGCGGTGCTGCCGGGCACGGCGGCGAGTGCCGCGCGGATTTTCTCGCCGCCGGTGTCGCGGCTGCCGAACACCACGCGGTCGCCGCGGGCGGCGAAGCCTTTCGCGAGCGCCGTGCCGACGTTGCCGTTGCCGAGGATGGCGATGGTGGAAGAACTCATGTCAGGCTCCAATGGGATGTCGATGGAGGGAGTGTGCGAGCCGCTCATCGACAACGTAAGATGGTTGCCGGTTCCTGAACTCATAACCTGAGGTTGAGAATGGACGCAGCGCAGCGGGTGCCGGCCATCCTGTCGTTCGTGCAGACCGCCGACCGCGGCAGCTTCGCTGCGGCGGCCAAGGCGCTGGGCATCTCGGGGGCGGCGGTCAGCAAGAACGTCGCGTCGCTTGAGGCCGCGCTCGGCGTGCGGCTGCTCAACCGCACGACGCGGGTGCAGCGGCTCACGGGCGAGGGCGAGGCCTTCCTCGAGCGGGCGCGCGTCGCGATCGATGCGCTCGATGCGGCGGTCGATGCGGTCGCGGCGCAGCGCGCCGAACCGAGCGGGCGGGTGCGCATCTCGTGCCCCAGCAACTACGGCCAGCATTTCGTGCTGCCGCTGATGCCGGGGCTGCGGGCGCGCCACCCGGGGCTGGTCCTGGACCTGGATTTCGACGACCGGAAGGTCGACCTGATCGCGCAGGGCTACGACCTCGCGCTGCGCGGTGGCCGTGCCACCGATTCGGGCCTGGTGTCACGCCCGGTCGGCCGGCTCGAGATGGTGCTGGTCGCGACGCCGGCCTACCTGGCGGCCCGCGGCGTGCCGCGCAGCCGCGCCGAGCTGCCGGCGCATGACGCTGCGCTGGTGCGTTTCCTCAGCGGCGAGGTTTCGCCGTGGACCTTCCGCGATCCGGACGGCTCGACCGTCGACCTGTGGCCCGAGCGCTGCGTGATGACGATCTCGACCGGCGCCGCGGTGGAGACGGCGCGCATGGGCCTGGGCATCGTGCAAGTCGGGCTGCCGCAGGCCTGGCCGCTGTTGAAGTCGGGCGAACTGAAGGCGCTGTTCGTCGACGAGCACGTCGCCGGTGACCGCGAACTGGCGCTGCACTACCCGCACCGCGCGCTGGTCGCGCCGCGCGTGCGGGCGACGGTGGACCACCTGGTCGCGCAACTCGCGTCGAACGAGGCGCTGCACGTCACGCGCGAAGACGTGCGGCGCCTCGCGGGCTGAACCTCACTGGAAGGCGACTTCCGCGAAGCTGCGCAGCTTGCGGCTGTGCAGCTGATCCACCGTCTGCGCCCGCAGCAGCTCGACCGCGCGCATGCCGATGCGCAGATGCTGGTCGACGCGCTCGCGGTAGAAGTGGTTCGCCATCCCCGGCAGCTTGATCTCGCCGTGCAGCGGCTTGTCGCTGACGCACAGCAAGGTGCCGTACGGCACGCGGAAGCGGAAGCCGTTGGCCGCGATCGTCGCGCTCTCCATGTCGAGTGCCACCGCGCGGCTCTGGCTGAAGCGGCGCTCCGGCGTGCGCTGCGGCAGCAGCTCCCAGTTGCGGTTGTCGGTCGAGGCCACCGTGCCGGTGCGCAGGATGCGCTTCAGCTCGTAGCCGGTCAGCTGCGTGATGTCGGCCACCGCCGTCTGCAGCGCCACCTGGATCTCGGCCAGCGGCGGGATCGGCACCCACAGCGGCAGGTCTTCGTCGAGCACGTGGTCTTCGCGCACGTAGCCGTGCGCCAGCACGTAGTCGCCCAGCGCCTGCGTGTTGCGCAGCCCGGCGCAGTGGCCGAGCATGATCCACGCGTGCGGGCGCAGCACCGCGATGTGGTCGGTGATGGTCTTCGCGTTGGCCGGGCCGACGCCGATGTTGACCATCGTGATGCCGGCGCCGTCTTCGCGCACCAGGTGGTAGGCCGGCATCTGCGGCAGCCGCGGCGGGATCGAGCCCAGCTCGTCGCCCGGCCGGTGCGCGGTGCCGGTGCGGCGCGTGATCACGTTGCCCGGTTCGACGAAGGCGAGGTACTCGCTCGCCGGGTCGGCCATCGCCTCGTGGCCGAGGCGCACGAACTCGTCGATGTAGAACTGGTAGTTCGTGAACAGCACGAAGTTCTGGAAGTGCTCGGGCGCGGTGCCGGTGTAGTGGCGCAGCCGGTGCAGCGAGTAGTCGACGCGCGGCGCGGTGAACAGCGACAGCGGGTGCGACTGGCCGGGCCTGGTCTCGTAGGTGCCGTTGGCGATCGCATCGTCCATCGCGGCCAGGTCGGGCAGGTCGAACATGTCGCGCATCAGCAGCCGGCGCTCGGGGCCCAGGCTGCCTTCGAGGTGGTCGTGCTCGGCGAGCGAGAAGTGCACCGGGATCGGCTGGCCGCTGACGCCGACCTCGAGCGCGACGTTGTGGTTCTTCAGCAGCAGCCGGAACTGCTCCAGGTAGTAGCCGTTGAACAGGTCGGGCCGCGTCAGCGTGGTCTCGTAGGTGCCGGGGCCGGCGACGAAGCCGTAGCTCAGCCGCGAGTCGGCGCGCGCGACGGTGTCGGTGTGCACCCGCACGAACGGGTAGCAGGCCCGCACGTGCTCGGTGGGCGCGTTGCCCGCGACGAAGCTGTGCAGGGCACCGCGCAACTGCGCGAGGCTCTGCTCGTAGATGGCCTTCACCTGCGCCAGCGCGGCGATCGGGTCGGTGAAGCGCAAGGTGGCGATAGGGACCGGGGGGCCGGCCGGCAGCGTGGGAGCAAGGGACATGGAGGGTTCCTGGAGCCGTTCGTGACTATTCTCGCGCGCCGCCATCCCCCGTGCCGCCCGAGGCTTCCTACAATTTGCGCCCATCAGAATCATTCGAGGAGGACGCTCATGCCCATCGCAGGCCTCGGGCTGCACATCGTCATTGCCCTGTTTTTCGCGGTTCACGCGGTGCGCAGCCGCCAGCAGACCTACTGGCTGTTCGTGCTGTTCTCGTTCCCCGGGCTCGGCAGCATCGTTTATTTCCTGGCGATCTACCTGCCGGATTCGCGCCTGGAGCGCGGCGCGCGCAAGGCCATCGTCGCGGCGGTGAAGTCGCTCGACCCGACGCGAGAACTGCGCGACGCCCGCGCCGCGTTCGAGTACACCCCGACCGCGCAGAACCAGATGCGGCTCGCGACCGCGCTGTACGACGCCGGCGAGTTCGACGAATCGGCGCAGACATGGGAGGCCTGCCTGAAGGGCCCGTTCTCGACCGACCTGGAGATCCGCCGCGGCGCCGCCCGCGCGAGCTTCGCGCGCGAGCGCCCGCAGGAGGCGATCAGCCACCTGAACGCGATCCGCGCGCAGGACCCCGGCTTCCGCGAGGAAGAGATGTCGCTGCTGCTCGCGCGCTCGCTGGCGGCGGCCGGCCGCCATGGCGAAGCGCGCGATGCCTTCGAGGTGACGGTCGCGCGCTTCGGCAGCTTCGAGGCGCGCGCCGAGTTCGCGATCTGGGCGCTGGTGCAGCGCGAGACCGAACTCGCGGCGCGGCTGCAGGTCGAGATCGAGCGCGCCACCGAGCGCTGGAACCGGCACACCCGCGAACTCAACGCGGAGTTGATGCGCCGGCTGCGCCTCGCGCACGAGCAGACGAAGGCGCCGCGGGCCTGAGCGGCCCGGGCTTCAGGCCGTCGCCGGCTCGCCCAGGTACACACCGCGCGGCGCGGCCAGCCCCTGCCGCACGCCGCGGCTCAGGTCGTCGGCCAGCACCTCTTCGGCGCCGCTCGCGAGCGCGTCGACGACCTGCTGCGCCACCTGGTCGGGATCGGCCTTCGCCGTGTCCAGGCCCTTCGTCATGTCGGTGTCCATGTAGCCGACGTGCACGCCCACCACCTGCGTGCCCTGTGCGCGCAGCTCGCCGCGCAGGCCGTTGGTCAATGACCAGGCGGCCGATTTGCTCGTGCTGTAGGTGGCAGCGCTCGGAATGTTGACCCAGCTCAGCACCGACAGCACGTTGACGATCGCGCCGCCGCCGTTGGCCTTCAGCACCGGCGCGAAGGCCTGGCTCAGCGCCAGCGGGCCGAAGAAATTGGTCTCCATCTCGGCGCGCGCCGCCTCCGCACTGCCGGCCGCCAGCAGCGGCGATCCGCGCGTGATGCCGGCGTTGTTGATCACGACGCTCACGTCCTGCAGGCGCGCGGCGGCCGCGGCGATGTCGGCCGCGTTCGTCACGTCGAGCTTGACCGCTTCGACGCCCGGCAGCGTGATGCTGGCCGGGTCGCGGGCGGCGGCGTAGACCTTCTTCGCGCCGGCGGCGAGCAGCTGCTTGACCAGAGACTTGCCGAGGCCACGGTTGGCACCGGTCACGAGGATGACGGCATTGCGGATGTTCATGGCGGTGTCCTTTCAGGGTGTTTATATGACGGTCGTCATGATTGAGATTATATGATGTACATCATTTATCATGTCAAGCGGCAGCTTGCCCGACATTCCGCAGAAGAGGTCTTCCCCCATGAAAGTCAGTCGTGAACGAGCCCTTCAGAACCGCGAGCGGGTGCTGGCGGTGGCCGCGAAGCTGTTTCGCGAGCGCGGCTTCGACGGCATCGGCGTGGCCGACCTGATGAAGGGCGCCGGCATGACGCACGGCGGCTTCTACGGCCAGTTCGGCTCGAAGGAAGACCTGATGGCCGAAGCCTGCTCGCGGGTGTTCGACGAAGGGGGGCAGCGCTGGCGGCAGGTCGTGGACGATGCGGCCGCGCGGGGCGAGGACCGGCTGGCCGCCTTGGCGCGCACCTACCTGTCCGCCGAACACCGGGACGAGCCCGGCAACGGCTGCGCGATGTCGACGCTCGGTGCCGAGGCGGCGCGCCAGGGCCCGGCGCTGCGGGCCGCGTTCACCGCGGGGGTGCGCGGCGCGGTCGACTTCATCGGCGCACTGGTCGGCGGGCGCAAGGCGCGGCGCCGCGAGCGCGCGATCGTCGCCTATGCCGCGATGATCGGCGCGCAGGTGCTGGCGCGCGCGGTCGACGACGAGGCCTTGTCGACCGAGATCCTGCAGGTGGTCGCGGCAGAGCTCGCCGGCGAGCCCGCCCCGGCCTGAACCGGATCAGCGCAGCGGCGCGAACAGCGTCGTCAGCCGGTCTGGCGTGCCGTCGACGCGCTGCAGCGACGGGTAGCGCAGCCCGCCGCGCCACGCGATGCGCACGCTGCGGTACAGGTCGCCCGACTTCAGCAGCAGCTCGACCGGGTTGCCGTCCTTCGCGGCGGTGACGGCTTCTTTAAGCAGCTCTTCGGTGTACGCGCGGCCGTTGACGGCCAGCAGCGTCGCGCCCGGCGCCATACCGGCGTCGAAGGCCGGGCTGCCCCAGTTCACGTTGCGCACCTTGGCGGCCTCGCCGATGTCGAAGCCGAGCGAGTAGTTGAAATCGGCCACCTTGTAGGCGGCCATCCGGGCCTTGTAGTGCTCGCTCGGCTTGTCGCTCCACGCGAGCTTCCAGCCGGCGGCGGCGATGCCGGCCAGCGGTGCCGGCCGCTCGTGCGTGTCCAGCCGCTGGCGCAGGAAGCCGGCCCAGTCGTAGGCCTGCACGCGGTTCAGCTCGCGCACCACGTCGTCGAAGCCGTAGGTCAGCGGCTGCACGCGCTTCGGCTCGGCACCGAAGAAGGCCCGCGCGAAGTCGTCGAGCGAGCGCTTGCCGTTCGAGCGCTCGCGGATCAGCATGTCGGCCTCCAGCCAGACCAGGCGCGATTCATCGTAGTAGTCGGCGGAGCGCTGCCACGAGGTCCAGTCGCGGCGGCCGCGCGTGGCCCACAGCAGCGGCTCGTTGGTGGTGTCCTGCAGGTTGCGCCAGGCGCGACCGGCGCGGGCGTCGAGCAAGGCGGCGGTCTCGGCCAGGTCGTCGCGGGCATCGGCGGCGCTCACCAGGCCCGAGCGCGCCGCCAGCACCGCGCCCCAGTACTGCGTCTGGCCTTCGTAGACCCACAGCAGGCTGTCGCGCATCGGCACATTGAAATGCGGCGTCCACAGGTCGGCCGGGCGGCGGAACTTGCCGTTCCACGAATGGGTGTACTCGTGCGGCAGCAGGTCGCGCCCGATCGAACCCTTGCTCCACTCGGTGAAGTAGGCGGCCTTCACGCCGTTCTCGCTGGACTGGTGGTGTTCCAGCCCGATGCGGCCGAACTGGTCGCTGAGCGCCAGCAGGAACTCGTAGTGCGTGAAGTGGCGCGACGCGAACACCTTGTCGGCCTGCGTGACGAGGGCGCGGTGCGCCGCCAGCTGCTCCGGGCTGATGACGCCTTGCGACGCGCGGTCGGCGACCACGTTCAGGAACACCGGCGCCCGGCCGGCGGCGCGCGCGCCGGGGTCGAGGTCCAGGCGCTGCAGGTGGCGGCCGGCGAACACCGGCGAGTCGACCAGCGTGTCGAGGTCGGTGGCCTTGAACGAGAAGGTCGCGCCGCCGGTGGGGGGCGTGTCTTGCGACGCCAGTTCCAGCGCGGTGCCGGCCAGCCAGCCGGCGGGCAGCGTCAGGCTGGGCTGCACGGTGATCTTCGCGGCGGCGTGGCCGGCCGGGTACAGCACAACGGCGTTCCATTGCACGCCGAGCATGTCGGGCGTGACGACCTGCCGTTCATTGCCGGGCTCGAGCGGCGTCAGGAACTGGAACTCGATGTCGAGCGACGTCACCCCGGCCGGCACCTCGACGTGGAAGGCCGCACTGTCGACCGCATCGCGCAGCCACGCGACCGGCTTGCCGCCGGCGCTCACCTGCAGGCCGCTCAGCTGCGCAAGCGCCGCGCTCGGCGAATGCGTGCCGGGAAGCCAGCGCGGGTAGAACAGCGCGAGCGGGCCGGGCGAGACGGGGATCGTCTCGCGCACGCGGAAGATCTTGCGATCGAGGTCGGTGGCATCCACCGCGAGGCTGATCACGCCCGGGTAGGGCGCGTCGCTCAACGCCGGCAAGGTCTGCGCGGCAGCGAACGGGACAACGGTGGCCAGGCTGATGGCGGCCACCACGGTGCGAAGGGTCGGGTTCATCGGGGTCCTGTGAGTTGGACCGAAGACGATAAGCGAAAACTTCTGCGCGCTTCGTCACGCTGCCGGCGCCTGAGGCGGCAGGGTGTCACGAAGCGTGCGCATCCGTGGCGACAATCCCCCCCGCCGTACCTGCCACCGCCATGGACCCCGCCACCGTCATCCTGATGCTTGCCATCCACCTGATTGCCAGCGGCGGGCTGATGGCACTCGTGTGGGTCCGCATGCCGGGCGCGCCGGGGCTGGGCCGCTGGGCGGTCGCGAGCGGCCTGTTCGGCGTGGCCTATCTGGCGCGGCTGCTGGCCGGGCTGCAGGGCGTCGATGCGCTCGGCCTCGCCTCCGACGGCGCGATGATGCTCGCGGTGCTGCTGTTCGGCGACGGCGTGCGCGAGTTCGTCGGCCGCAAGTCGCTGCGGCCGCTGTGGGTCGGTGTGCTGGCGGTGCTGCTGTTCGGCGCCGAGGTCGCCGCGGCGGGCTTCGGTGGCGCGCAGGCGCGGCATGTCGCGCTGAACGCGATGATCGGCCTGCTCTATGCGCAGATCGCGTGGATCCTCGCCGCCGAGCGCCTGCGGCAGACCGCTCCGCTGCACGCGCCGCTGGCGCTGCTGGTCGGGATCGTCGGTGGGCTGTCGGCGCTGACGCTGCTGCGCGGCGCCCACATCGCGCACGACGGCATGCCGGTCGCCTTCCACGGCCCGGTGGCCCAGGCCTACTACCTCTATGCCTCGGTCACCGCGGTGGTCACCGCGCTGACGCTGGTGTGGATGATGCTGCTGCGCCTGAACGGCCAGCTCGCCGACCTGGCGACCCGCGACGCGCTGACCGGCGTGTTCAACCGCAACGGCCTCGCGCAGGCGCTGAAGCAGCATTTCGACCAGCGCCAGGCCGCGCCGCTGACGCTGCTGCTGGTCGACATCGACCACTTCAAGCGCATCAACGACACGCTCGGCCATGCCACCGGCGATGCGGTGCTGCAAGCCGTCGCACGCGAACTGACGGGCCAGTTGCGGGCCGGCGATTTCGTCGCGCGCATCGGCGGCGAGGAGTTCCTGATCGGCTGCGTCGGCGCGGACCCGGCCCTCGCGCTCGCGCTGGCCGACCGGCTGCACCGCGGCATCGGCCGGTTGCAGGTGCCGGCGGCGGTGGGCAGCGAACGGGTCGGCTGCACGGTGAGCATCGGCGTGTCGGCCGGCTTCGATCGCTTCGACGGTTGGGAGCCCGCGGCCTCGCAGGCCGACGAGGCGCTGTACCGCGTGAAGGCCTCGGGCCGGGATGCGGTTCAATCGCACCTGAGGTGAGCGATGAGCGATGACACCGCGCTGCTGATGCACATCGGTGAGCTGGCGGCCCGCAGCGGGCGCAGCGTCGACGCGATCCGCTGGTACGAGAAGCAGGGCCTGCTGCCGGGGGTCGGTCGCGACGCGGGACGGCGCCGCCTCTACAGCGAGCGCCACCTCGGCTGGCTCGAACTGATGGACCGGCTGCGCGGCACCGGCATGACGATCGCCGCGATGCAGGCCTACACCGCGCTGGTGATGCAGGGCCGGCGCACGCTGCCGCAACGCCGCGAGGTGCTGGCCGCGCACCGCGCGCAGGTCGAGGCGCGCATCGCTGAATGGAAGGCGGCGTTGAAACAACTCGACCGCAAGCTCGATTTCTACGCCGACTGGATCGCGCAGGGCGAACGCCCGCCGATGGACCCGCAAGGCCGGCCGCTCGCCCGCGTGAAGCGCCCGAAGACCCTGAAGCGCTGACGGGTTTCGCTTGATCTGGAGTGCGCTCCAGGTCGCCCACTCGCGGCCTTCAACCGCAACGCAGCGAGACCGCCATGACGAGCGACATCACCGAAACCAACCGGCAACTGATCGAGCGCATCTTCGCGCAGCTGGCGCAGGGCAACGGCCGTGCGCTGGTCGACGCGATGGACGACGACTTCTGCTGGACCCTCGCCGGCAGCAGCGCGTGGTCCGGCACCTGGCGCGGCAAGCAGGCGGTGCGCGAGCAGCTGCTGGCGCCGCTGTTCGCGCAGTTCGAGGGCACCTACACCAACACCGCCGAGCGCGTGATCGCCGACGGCGAGCATGTGGCGGTGCAATGCCGTGGCCACGTGAGCACGAAGGCGGGGCAGCGCTACGACAACCACTACTGCTTCGTCTTCCGCGTGGTCGACGGGCGGCTGAAGGAGGTGGTCGAGTACCTCGACACCGCGCTGGTCGATGCCGTGCTGCAGCCGCCGCCGGTGTTGCCGTTGCGCTGAGCGCTCAGCGCGCGGCGCCGCGCATCTGCCGCAGCCACGCACCGGGCGACAGGCCGGTCGCGCCCTTGAAGCGGCGGTTGAAGTGGCTCTGGTCGGCGAAGCCGGCATCCAGCGCGGCCTGCGCCAGCGGCGTGCCGGCGCACAGCAGCCGCTTCGCGTGCTCCAGCCGCACCGCGTTCAGGTAGGCATGCGGCGGCACGCCGAAGTGCTGCGCGAACGCGCGGCTCAGGTGCACGCGCGACAGCCCGGCCTCGCGTGCGAGTTCGCCGACCGACAGGTCGCGCGACGCGTGCGCGCGGATGTGGTCGCGCACGCGCAGCAGGCGCTGCAGCCCGGCCGCGAGCGGGGCCTGTGCGCTGCGCGGCGTCTCGCCATGGCGCAGCAGCAACTGCACCAGCACCTCGGTGGTCAGCGCCTCGCCGCGCAGCGACTC
>NZ_JBFULV010000117.1:0-18912 GCF_054049715.1 Rhizobacter sp. P5_C2
GTGCGGGCACATCGCCGCCGCGCATTGCGGCAGCGACCAGCGTCGGCGCCTGCCGCGTGGCCCACAGCGACGCGGCGGTGAGGGCGAGCGTGCCGCCGAGGGCCCACCAGAGGCTCTTGCGCATCGGCATCAGCGGGTGGCCTCCGAGGCGTGGGGCGCGGGGGCTGCGGCCACCGTGGCGGCGGGCGCGGCCAGCAACGGCCGGCTCCAGCGGGTCAGCAGCAGCGAGGCCTCGACATCGACCGGGCTCGTCATCACGCGCAGGTTCAGGCGGCCGACGGTGGTGGTGGCATGGCGGTCGAGCAGCTCTTTCAGCACGAGCTTGATCTGCGGGTACGGGCCGCGCAGCGTGAGCTGCAGGTCGTGGCGGCCGAGCTGGTCGGCGGTGGCGGCGCGGGGCGTGTCGACCATGCTGACGACGGCGACGCCGAGCTGGCCGGTGACACGCTGCATGTCGCGCACCCAGTCGGCGGTGCTGGCGTCGAGCGGGAGGCGGCGGGCGAAGTCGGGGTCGGGCTCGGCGGGGGCACTGGCGGGCGCGGGGGCGGGTCGGGCCTGGAGGGTGGCCAGATCGCGCCGGGCATCGGCAAGCTGCCGTTGCTGGGCATGGAGCCATGCGCCGGCCGCGGCCACCGCGGCGAGTGCCGCGAGGCCGCTGAGCAGCCAGGCCAGCCAGGGAAGCTGCCCCTGATGCCAGCGGCGGGTCAGCGCCCAGTTCCACGACAGATTCTTGACGGGCGACATCATGGCGTTTCGATCACACGCGCGAGAGCAGCGAGACAGCGAGCGAGGTCAATGCGCGACAGCGGCGATGCGGCTCGTCAACGGATCTACGGCGATGGAATGGGTCTGCTGCATGGGGTCCTCCCTTGAAGCGCACCGCGAGGTCTTGTGGAGCCTTGGGGCGGGTGCGCGGAACCGGGTGACGCCCGGTGAGGGTGGAGTGTCGCGCATAAACGGCTGACTTTTTGCAGGTCAACCGTGCCATCTGAACCGGTCTGCGGACCTCGACACACGGAAAGGCGCTGCGGAGAATCCCCGGGTCGCGACGCGCCATTCCGGCGGCGTCATGCGTTCCTCTCCAAAGACACACATGCAACTCACTCACCTCAAGACATTCCGTGCTGCGAGAGCAGGCCTGGTCGTCGCCGCCGCGTTGACGGCCTTCGGCGCGCAAGCCCAGGTTCAAGCCGACTACGTGACCGGCACCATCATCAACACGACAAGCACGCCCGCCGGCTACCTGATCTGGCTTGACGCCGGGCGCCCCACCAACTGCAATGGCGCGCCGCTCGGCAGGATGCTGATCAAGAGCGAGAACAAGGTGGTGATAGCGACCGTGATGATGATGTTCGCGCTGGGCAGGAAGACCGCGACGGTCTACACGACGGGCATCGGGCCGAACGGGCATTGCGAGGTGAATCAGTACGATCCGGTGGAGTGAGGTGATGTCGGCGGCGTCGCAGACTTCGATTGCTACCCCGCCTTCTCTCGCTGCGTCAGCAAGGCAACTCGCTCAGGCAACCGCGCGAACCACGGCGCATCGGATCCAACCCAGGTCGGCTTCTCCCGCTTGAGAGCGCGAACGAGCAAGGCTTCAAGATCGTCGTCGGACTGCAGCGTATCGAGCAGGGGGATCATCAGCGACTTGAAGTCTTCGGTGAAGGCTTGTGCACCGGGCCACGACGCATCAGCTTGAAGTGTCATTGCCCAACTCGGGTTGATATCCGAAAGGGCTTGGCACGGCGCTCAACCACCGACCGAGTAAATATCCGTTTGACTAGTTATTTAACTTTCACCGGAAAGTAAACGTGTTCCCCATCGTTTGAGCAACAACTCCATGTCAACGCTACCGGATATCGTTTCTGCCGAGACCTCGAAGCACGGACTCGACGTGATTTTCCCCTTGGGGCTGATTGGATCGGAAATATCGAAACTTCCAATAACCTTCCAAGGCAACGATAGCTCACGCAGGAATTCCTGTATTGCTTTTGGAACACCCATCGAGAACTGATCGTATGTAATCAAAAAACTCGCAATCAGATCGCCATTATATCCCTCAGCGACAACGATATTTCTTCGCCCCGCCCCTCCCTCCAAGAAATAATCTGGGAGGACCTCCTCGAGGAAGCCAATCAGCCTCTCAAATTCCATTATTTCAACTGACATAGCGGCACCTCAATAAGCATCTTCCGTATGAAATGCAGCGTCCTCTGGCCTCAATGCTCTGCCGCTTCAGCCCGTCCTGCTCACATGTGCGGACCAATAAATTGGTCGCCGCGTAAACAACTTGCACATCCGTCAAAAATCACGCGGCGAATTTCCGAGGGGCCACCAGTTTCCATCGAAATAATCGCGATAGGAGTAAAGACACTCGGAAACGTAATCATCGAAGGTCTCCCAAGATCTTTGAACCTCTCTGGAAAATGGCTTTGTCAAACAGACCACTCGAGAATTTCGATCGTAGACAAGAAGTCTTGAGGAGAAGAAGTAGGCACCCAACTGAACATCCCCTTCCTTCAATTGCGCAGGCCTCGCCAAAATATTTGGCGGCACAATATTCGGAGATCTATATTTCACCACATAATCATTCGGGATATCGCGGAGATCGGGCAAACCAAATAATATGACATTACCCCCGAAAAATAATCCACCATTTGTTTCACACAAGAACCGCCCATAACCTTGCGGCAACGGAATATCTAACAATGGCAGTTCGGCTCGAATGCCACGATTGTCCTCCGTCTGCCTTGTTATGGATACGGATTCGATCGGCTCAGAAATGATCGGCTCAAATAAGACATGGAGATGCGGAAATTCACCTCGTCGAATTCCTTTCCGTCGAGCTCCATACGCGACATAACGAGCAACAGCATCGCTGTCGTCGATCGCAACGTCTTTCAATATTTTATCGAGCATCTTCATGGGCAAATGTAAAAATGGACCCTTTTTGCACACTGAGCGATGCTGGGCGGTAGGTCTGACCCTACTAGCGAACCCGTTTGGAGGCAATCCTTGCTTCTCCACTTTTCCAATCGCTCGAAAGAGCTCGAAGGGACTCCACCTCGACCGCAGACAAAGACAAACTTCGCCAATCTTCAACGGCTTGCCGAATTAATTCGGCCTCATCAGGTCGAGGCTGTCGCGAAATTTTCAGAAATCGACGGATGCTGCGAGTCCTCTGAGTAGCTGGCAAATCAGACTCGTGCACTCCGGCAGCGCGCATATGACGAACTATCTCATCTTGCTGAGTTGGAGAAAGCAACTCACGAACCCACGTGTCAACTTCTTTTGCAAGTCCCCGTACAACACCGAGTCCGTGTTCGCGTGGTACCGGAGACAAAATGAAGTCACGCAAACCATCAGGCACGTTGCCAGCCCCAGCAAACTTGCAATATGTGTGAAGTTTTTCGATCAACGAGTCAATCGACGATGTGTTCTTTGTCATCTTGAATAGGCTCTACACGCCAAATCACCCCTAAGCCGAAACTATATAAGCATCTTCGCTCATCCACCGACCATGTAAAGATCGCTTGACTAGTTGAGACTGCGCATCCAACAGTTATACGTTCAGGAAACTTGCTTGAATGAAGCTCCAATCAATCGCCTTTCAGTCCAACCATCTACCGCGTCACCGCGAAAATAAACATCCGGCGTGACTTGACTACTCCCGGGCGGGCGCGTCCTGAAAATTGGCAACAATAATTCCCAGCCGGCATTGGGCCGAACAAGCACGGCACTGAAAGGCAACGGAGGATCAACTGGCACAAAATGTGAAAATATTGATTTATCTACATCAATAATGTTTTCAACGCTATCCGGCAGATGAAGGTGCACCACATCCTGCCTGCCCACCAATCTGCATGTGAGAAAATCCGAACGGGCCGCACCGATTTCAAGAAGCAGATCATATGCAGCAGAGCTGAAGGCCGGAACCCATGACCAATACATCAGGTCGGGCAACTTCCGATCCGTTTTCGAGGCTCGTCCAAGCAACTCAAAGCAGGTTCCACGCCCTCCCTCGGCGCCCGCGAGAACTCCTCTCACATACTTTGGATCCAATCCATTGCGAATCGACGCTGCCAGCACATTCTCATCTGGCAAATAAAGATAAAATGTCGATTCCTCGCATTCGAGCAGGTAGCAGTTCATAGCCAGCCTTCAGGGGCTTAAAAGGCCAATCTCAAACGCATAAATTAATCATAAAATATAATATCAGCAAGGTGGATTAATTTTGAATTTCGAGATGATTTTACGAAGCCGCCCTAAGGCAGCTTCTTGGCGGCCAAAATCCAAAGCATCTACTTTTCCGACATCATTTGACTGCACGATAGCAGACTGAATATTCCTCACCAACTCAAGGAAAGACTTTCTATCCGCAGTGATCCAATAATAGGCAAGTTGCTTCTCTTCCCAGAAGAAGCGCTTGGAAACGAGAGAAGTCATCCTTGAATTCAGCAGGCCAGCGGGATCCGCGGCAATTTCTGACGCCTCCAGCAATGGAGCAATCGAGGTAAGCAATGTCTCTACAGCGATTTCCAATGAGGTTGAGGAATCTATTAACAACACGGATCCTGCATAGACCCGATTCCCTTGCAAAAATTGAGATGCACTCAGCATGAAAGTGACATCCTCAATAACCCCATCGGCAAGTTCGCTTACCACTTTTTCAACCTGAGGGAATTGCACCTGCAATGTAATAACAATTCCGTGAACGCCGTCCGGGAGTTCATGCTTCGGAAACGAAAGATTCAACATCAGACGTTGCGTCGACAGCACTTCTCCGTCCGTTGAAAACACGCGCTCCAACACAACAAAAGCCACAGTAGCCTTGCTCAGGATCCACCCACTTAATTCCAATTGGGCAGCAGCAGCCTTGGCAATTTTTAGGGCATTGGTTGTCATATTTAATTAGACGGCTGTTGAGGCATATACCCACCCACACCCGAACGCCCTTTGATCAAATCTGAGTAATCTCGCATGGTCCGCGTTTTAGGCAGAGTTCTCTGAGGCGCATAGATCATCACGCCGGCGATTTTCCCTTCCGGGATGGCGAACCGACCATTTGCGTCAACTTTTATCGACAATTGTTCTGCGAGTACTGCGCCTCTCGATCCATAGAATTGACCTTTGCCTTCGTTCAGCTCCTTGAAAGCTGCTCGCTGATTCTTCGTCTCGACACCTTCCCCCAATTTAACCTCACCAAACACGAGCTTCCCATCTGGCCCTTGAAATACACCATCAATGCGCACCACCACACCGGACGAACTCTTGAAATACACCTCATCAACTATGAAGTTATGTCCATTTTCCGCCATAAATTTCGACAGAACAGCCAATCCCTTGGCAGCCTTCATCGCGAGCTCTCTTCCGACCACCGCGTTGAATAGGTACTGAAATGCACCGGTTTGCGCACCACTTGAGAATTTACCTCCGCCTATTACTGACAGTGTCCCACCGACGACGGCCGCGCGCATGGCCCCTAAAACGTCATCCGACAGAGGGTCCAAATTCGAATCTATCAACTTCCCCAAACCGGCGGTGGCAGCGCCTACACCACACTTCCCGCCCCCGGCAACCGATGTAACGCATCCGCCGGCAGCATGCAGCGCTGCACGTCCCAGACCGCTATTACTCCAAGCGCCGCTGTCCGTCGCCATATTGACTTCGCCAGCCAAGCCATTCGCAGCCTGTCCGATTCCAAAAAACACCGCCCCCGAGAACGCTCCCTGAACGCCCCCCTTCACGTCGCCCGAGGCAATGGCCCCCGACACAAACCCCGTCGCGGCCGCATGGCCCGCCCCGGCCCATCCCACCTGAGGCCCCATCGGACCGAGCCACGCCGCCACCGCAATGCTGATCACCATCCGCATCTGCTGCTGATCGATGATCCCAGCCGCGCGGGCTACCAGCGCACCCACGATGAACGCCGCACACACCGGGCACTTCCCATCCGCATCCACGGTGTTCAGCGGCCGGTTGTAGACATAGCTGTACGCGTTGTACGTCTGCACGTCGAACGGGTCGCCCACCACCGGGTCGGCCTGCATGAAGCGCCCGATCATCGGGTCGTACAACCGCGCGTTCATGTGGATCACGCCGAGGTCGTCCAGGTGCTCGTGGCCGGTGAAACCGCGGTCGGTTCCGTTGGCTGCGTCCGGTGCGCCACCGTGGTAGTCGCCGATCAGTGCGTTGGCCGGGTCGGTCGCCCCGTTCGCATAGCGGCGCTTGCCCCATGGGTCGTACGCATAACGGATCGTCTTCACCAGGCTGCGCCAGTCGCTGCCGCCGGCCACCGTCACCGCCACCGTCGAACCCAGATGGTCCTTGTGCCAGTACTCCAGCTTGCTCACCGTCGACGAGGCCGCAGCCGTCGTCGTCACCAGCGCCGTCGCGTTGCCGACGGCGATGTAGTGCCGGTGCGTCGTCACGCCGGCCTCGTCGGTCTCTTGCTCGTAGCTCAGCCCGCCCGCGCCGTCCGGGTGCAGCGACCACGTCGTGCGCGTACCGCGGCTCGTCTTGCGCACCTCGACCAGGCGTTGCTCGGTCTCGCCGTACATCCAGTCGTAGGTCGGTGCGACACCACTGCTGCTCACGCCGACGATGCCCGGCGTCACCCCGTCGCCCTGCGGCAGGTTGAAGCTGTTGTAGCGGATGGTGCGGTAGCGCGCATCGCCGAAGGCGCGTGTCAGGTTGCCCTGCGCGTCGTATTCGTAGTCGGCGCTGTAGACCGGCCCGCCGGCGCGTGCGCGGATCGAGGTCACCGCATGCGGCAGCGGCTGCCCGCTGGCCGGGTACACGTACGAGCCCACATCGCTCTTCGACAGGATGTTGCCGATCGCGTTGTAGGCCAGCGTCACGTTCTGCGTCTGGCCGCCCGGGTTCGTCGTCTCGTAGCGCGTCAGCCGGTTCAGTTCGTCGTAAACGAACGTCTCGCCTGCATCGCTCTCGTTGCCCGCGCCATTCACGTCGGTGCGCGTGCTCAGGTTGCCCAGCGCATCCCACACGTAGCGGTGCTTGAACACGTTCATCGCCGCCGCGTTGGCAATGTCCGTGCCGGTTCCCGCCGCCGCATCGGTGACCCGCCCGCTCATCGGGTCGAAGCGCGTGTGGCTGCTGACGCCATGGCCCAGCACCGCGTCTTCGACCTTGCCCCAGGCGTTCACCCGCTGCGCCGTCCAATAGACGTAGCCATTGCCGTTGTGCACCGTCTGCATCGCACCCAGCCCGGTGTAGCCGTACTGCACGCTCACGCCGGTCTGCCAAGTCTGCTTCACCGGCCGGCCGAAGTTCGCGTCGTACTCCAGGCTCTGCGAGAAGGTCTTCTGCTGATAGCGCGGGTCGCCGCTGAGCGCGGTCGTGCTGTTCACCGGCCGCAGGTAGCGGTCGTACACCGTCGATCTCGCAACGCCGTGCGTCGTGCTGCTGCCGCACAGCTTGCCGCGGGTCGCGTTCGCGCCACCGCTGCCAGCGATCAGGCACGCCGTGCCATTCGCGACGCCCGTGGTCGTGTCAAAGAGATAGGTGGTCTTGAACTCGGGCGTCAGCTTCTCGACCAGGCGCCCCAGCACGTCATAGGCCAGCATGCTGCTGGTGCCGGCCGCCCGCTGGTTCGGACTCTGCTGCGAGGTCAGCTCGCCCAGCGCGTTGTAGCCGTAGGTCCAGTAGCCCTTGTTCGGGTCCAGCATCGCCGTCTTGCGGCCGCGCCCGTCGTAACGCACCTCCACGCGGTTGCCCAGCGGGTCGACCGTCGTCACCAGGCTGCCTTGCGCGTCGTACAGGAACGCGGTCTGCGCATGCGCTGCGTCTTCGGCCAGCACCACGTGACCCAGCGGGTCGCGCCATTGGATGTCGACTTGTTCACCGTCGCGGCTGCGGCGCGTGACCTTCGTCTTCGCGCCTTCGTAGGCGTAGCGCACCACCGCGAACTTGCGTGCCCCCGGCGCGTAGCCGAAGGCCGTCAGCTCGGCCACCGCCTTCGCGTCGGCGATCAGTTCGCTGCCCTCTCCGTTGTCGGCCGCGTACACCGCCACTGGCCGGCCGATCACATCAAACTGCGTGTAGGTGAAACCGTACCCGCTGCCGTCGATGCCCGAGCTCAGCGAGTGCAGGAAGTACGGCTGCGTCGTCAGCACCGCCGCGCCGTTCTGGTTGTAGAACGTGTCGGCCACAACCAGCTTGCCCGCGGTGGTGCCGTCACCGTCGAACGCCTGCGTCACGCTGCGCATCGTGCGGCCACGCGTGTCCTGGTAGGCGCGGGTCCACGGCCCGCTCACTACGCCGTTCGCGCCGTACGACTGCGTGTGGACGAAGCTCATCGCGAGGAGCGGCTTCGGATCGGTCGCCGGCAGGTTCGGCATCGGCGTGCCGATCGTTCCAGGGCATCCCGGTGAATTGCTGCTGTGGCTCGCGACGAACTGGACGTAGCAATACCAGCTCTGGCTGAAGCTGCCGTCCGCCCGCGTCTCCTTCACCTTGCGGCCCAGTGTGTCGAACTCCCAGGTCGTCGTCAGCCCGTTGGGTCCGGTCACCGAGCTGGCCTGCCCGAACCCCGGGTGCACGAGCTTGGTCTCGGTGTGATTCAGTGCGTTCCAGGCGCTGGTGACGAAGCTGCCGTCCAGCGTTCCGTCCGGCTGGCTCGCATTGCTGTAAGAAGCGTTAGCGATGCGGTCAGCGAATGCCCCTCCTTGCGGCAACGTGCCTGCGCAATTCGAGGTCGTCGTCTGCCTGCGGTTGCCGTTCAAATCCAGCTGATAGCGGGTCTTGACGCACAGCGCAGGGTTGTCGGGCTCGATCTGCTCCTCGACCAGCAACCCGGTCGTATCGTCGTAATCAAACTTGCTCGAGCGCGTCTCGCTGAAGGCCGGCGCCGACATGGTCTGGGCCAGCGCGTTCGCGCCCAGCAGCGTCAGCGCCGCCAGAGTGCCCAGCAGTCGCGGGAATGTCTTGTGAAGATCGGACATGGCGGCGCTCAGTCTTCCAACAGCAATTGCAGGATGGTCATCAGCACTTCCGGCCGCAGCAGCTTGGTCGGCGTGCCGTTCAACGCAGGATCCTGCGTGGCCTTCGCGGTGGCGCTCAGGTTGGCGTCACTCCGGTCGAGCGGTTGGATCGCGTTGGTAGAGGACGTCACGGTGCTGGTACCCAGGCGGCCAAGGAACCACTTGTCGACGTTCACGAAGCGGCTCGTTCCACCATCGCCGCTCAGGTAGGTGTTGCTCGTGGTCTTGGTCATGACCTGATCCGCCGCCTTGCCTCCCACGGCGTAACCCGTGGTCGCGATCGTCGCCGTGCCGACGTCGCCGTAGGCCGTCATCGACGTGTTCGTGGTGTCAACCTTGCTGACCCTCAGCGCAGGGCGATCGAGATCCCATGTCCGCTCGACAGAACGCATCTGGTAGGGGCGCTTGACCGCCTCGGTGGTGCCGCACGGCGTCATCCAGTTGGCCGACGCCGAGCCCGCCTGCGACTGGACGTCGCAGTAGACGTAGGTCGTCATGTTGATGATCTGTGCGCCCCAGCCATCAGTGGGCTTGTCGATCGCATCACCATCGACGTCGAGGCATTCGCTGTTGGCACCCGTGCTGGTCGACGATTGCGTGCCGGAACCCACCCCCTTCGGCAACTGCCGCGGCGAGCCGGGCCGCACGTTGCGGCTGTTGTCAACGTCGTCGTGCACCACGTTGGTCGGCGGCGCGTTCGGCACCCACTGTGCTAGGTAGCGCGTGTACGTGCACTTGGGCATGCCGACGAACTGCTTGCGCAGCGTGCCCTCCTGCCCGGTCTCGCTGTTCAGCGGCTGCAGGTACTCGGTGGTCGACGCCATCATCCCGCCGTTGGCGTAGGGGAAGTACTTGGTGACCGATTCCAGCCCGAGATCGCCCCCACCCGACAGGTCGGACTTCATCCCGACGTAGGCAAACGCCGTCGTGACGCCGAGGTTGCTCGAGTCGCCCGTGCCATTGAGGCTCGGCTGCTTCGTGCTGGCGACCAGCCACTGCGCCGGGTGGGCATGATGCGTAGGCCAGCTGTGCTTGCCTGCCTTGTCGGCACGCGCCTGCGGATCGGTGATGCCACTCAGGTCGATCGGCGGACGCGTGTTCGCATACACCCCCGCCCCAATCGGCGAATTGTTGCCGACCACGAGCCCGGCGCTGGCCATGCCGGTCGACGAATAGCTGATCCACGTGTACACGCCGGACAGGTTCGTCACCATGTTCAACATGTCGGGAGGTGGCCCGTTGCGATACCAAAGATTGTTGTTGCCGCCGTCCTGCATGCGGATGAAGCCGACGCTGCCCAGGCCCATGAAATCGCCGGACAGGAAGGTGACGCCGCCGGTGGCCATCTCCGGCAAGTTGTAGCGCCCGCGATCGATGTCCGACACGGCCGCGAGGCTGCCATCGAGCTTGCCCCCGTCCGTCCCGGCCAAGCTCGTGAAGAATCGCAGGTCGTGTCGCTCGTCTTCGCCGGTCCAGGCCATGAAGTCGATCAGGCCGTCACCGTTGATGTCCATCGGCATCGAGCCGGCGAGGCCGCTCCCGAAGGCGAAAAAGCGCGGTCCACGCATCAGCCCGACATTGCCGTCGCCGGTTGGCTCCATCCACGAGGTCGGACCCCATGCCTTCAGCGCATTCAACGGCCGATCGTCTCGAAGGAAGGTCCCGCCCTGGTTGATGAACAGGCGTGCCTCATGGGGGTTTGCCGACACGCTGTTCGGCGTTCCGCTGTGATTGGGCGGGATCGGGCTCGGCACAGTGCGCGATGTAGTGGGGTCCATCAGGATCACGTCGCTCTTGCCGTCGCCGTTGGCATCGACGACGAGCATCAACGGCGTACTGCCAGCCAATGGCGTCGGATCGATTGCTTCCGGACTCTCATGAAAAAGACCGTCTGCACCTTGAATCCAGCGACTCTTTACGAATAGCAGGTCGGGTCTGCCATCTCCGTTTACATCGACCACTTCTCCATAGGAGAAGCCGCCTCCCGGCATCTGGATGGCGCGAATCGCGACGGACACCGAAGCTTCCTGCTTCAATGCGAACTGACCCGCACCGTTCCCCACGTAGTAGCGCAATGTGCGCTGAGGCGGTCGAATTGGAGCGTCCTCACAGCCCCCGGGCCGAGGTGTCTCCAGCACCTGCTCGATCGAAACCAGGTCGAGTCGACCATCACCGTCGAAATCCTGCCAGTAAACATCCTGGGTGCGCTTTTCGTAGACGATGCTGCTCAACTCCCAGTGTCCCCGCAATGCAACGCAAAGTTGCGTCGTCATGTTGTGGTCAAAGGTGGCTGTCACCAGCGGCCCCTGCACCGTCGATACTGGATTCGGCACCTTGACAAACTGTCCGTAGGTGCCAGTGGCATTCAAATCGTTGTCCGAAACCGAGAGCCACATCCCAAGTCGATCCGCCTTGGGGCACCAATTCGTCGAATCCGAATGGCATTGGCGAATGAGATCCATGCGGCCGTCGCCGTTGATGTCAGCTGCCACGGTGTCGACGGCATCATTGTCCCAACCCGGGTTAAAGGTTCCGCCGAGCCGTATCGTCGCCAAGTCGCCTATCGACGGAACCTTGTTGTACTTGCCCGGCACCGTCGCATCGGCCAGCCACAGCTCGTTGACCTCGCCGTTCACGCCGGCGTTCTTCGTCCACAGCAGCAGGTCGGTCTTGCCGTCGCCGTTGAAATCGCCGGTGATCGTGCCGCGCGATCCGTCGAACTTCACCAGCGGCATGCCGCCCAGGTTGAAGCTGGTGGAGCCGACGTAATTCACGTCGTAGGCCAAGCCCGGATAGTTGAACCTCGTCGCCGGCAGGCAGGTGATGGACGTGCCGCCCGCGCATTCGGTGATGGTCGTCAGCAACTGCCGGTTCGTCGCTTTCGACGTGGCATGCGCAATCTGGTAGTAGCGCACCATGCCAGCGCTGGTGGCCACTTGCACCTGACTCAGCAACTGCGTGCTGACCACCTTCGACCCGAGGTGGTAGGCCTCGGCCTTGTCGGCACGTTCCTCGTAGAAGAGCTCCACCCGATGCCGTCGTGGGCACGCGCTTCCCGCCGCGTCCTTGCAGCCGTAGTAGACCCGCTTCAGATTCCATTCCCGTCCCGGCAGGACCAAGCCACCCGGCCCCTTGCTTCCCCAGGTCCGCGTCGTGTTGTCGTACTCGAACTCGATCGCGTTGCCGACCGAGTCGACGACTTTCTTCAGCATCCAGGCCGTCGCCACGCCCGGCAGTTGGCCGCCCTCGGAAAGAGCGATGGCATCGGCGGCCGGCACGCCGCGGATGCTGGTCAGCCCATACACCTGCGTGAGGCCCGCCTTGGTCTGCACCGTGAACGTGGCGGGACCCTTCTCGGCGCCGCTGCCAGCCATGCCGCTCGCGCGAATGCGCGAGTAGCCATCGTTCTCGGTGCGGAACTCGACAAATCCGCCCGTCAAGCCCAGCGCCGGTGTCACCTGGCTCGCCGCAGCCTTGCCGACCCAGCCCTGGCTGGTGTCGACCTTGACCAGGCGTTGGCCGTCGAGGCACAGGTTGTCGTCTGCCGTGTAGCGCACCGGCGTGATCTGCGGCTTCACCGCGCCGCTGGCCGCCACCGGCTCGATCTTCGGGCAACGCGTGATCTGCGAGATGCCCTGCACCGTCCAGCCCACACCGATGGGCCCGTTGTTGCCGCCGCTGTTGTAGACCAGGCTCAGCTTCGGCTCCATCCCCGCGACGCCGGGCGGCACGACGATCGGGTAGCTGTAGACGGCCTGTCCGCTCTCGCTGACGACGAGGCCCTGCGCCGATGCGCTGACCGCCACCGCGGACAACGCCATCGCCAGCAGGCGCGGCGCGGCGCTTGAAAACCTGGCCAGCCACGCATCGGCCCGCGAGATGGAGAACGAGTTCATGGGGATCCTGTCAGGGCTCAGTTGGCGTCGAGCCCGAAGCTCGTGATGACGCAGCTCGCCGGCGCATTGGCGCTCTCGTAGTACACGAACATCTTTTGCCCCGTCGCCTTGGCCAGCGATACCGTTGCCCAGAAGCGGTTCAGGTCTGCCGGCACGGCATTGGCGCCGAAGATGATCTGACCCGACGGGCACGGAACGGACACGAAGTACGCGGTGACGATGCCACCTGGGTAGTTCTCGAGTCGCCAGGCGGCCGGGCTCTCGGCGATGCGCACCGAAGTCGCGTGGGCCGATATCAGGCATCCCGAGAGGATGGCGGCAGCTGCAATTTTCCCCAGCGCCCGCCGGCGCGATCTCACGCCGTGAGCGGCCGTGCCGTGCCGGCTCATGACCCGACCCCCATGTGCCCGATGTGGCAGAACCCGCCCTCGCTCACGAGAAAGAGCGTGACCGTGGAGCCTTGCGCCTTCGCCATCAGCAGCGACGCGACGTAGACCTTGTAGTTGCTGTCGGCTTCATTGAGGTAGGCGAAGCCGTTTCCGTTCGTGCACAGCGCCGTGCCGCCGCCATTGAGATAGACCCGGAAGGCATAGTTCGTATCCGCGGTAACCTCGATCGCCGTGATCTTGCCGCTCTGCGCACCATCCCACGCCGCTGCCGGCATGCTCGCCGCACACAGCAACACCACCAGGGCCTCAGCAAAAAGGGCCTGCAACTTCTTCAGCATGTCATTCCTTGTGTTCATTCATCAACGCACGGCCGCGGATTTGCACGGCAGGCGAATCCCGCATTGCCGCACGAGCTCTGAACCCGATCCCGCTACCGCCCCAACGTGGCCCCGAACAGACTGCAGCGCCCGTTGAACGCCGTCACGGCCGGGTTGTCCGTGATGTGCAGGGTCACGGGCTTCTGCGTCAGCACCGCCATCGACATCAGGCTGAACAAGCGTTTGTCGGCGTCGACGCTGCGCAGTGTGGTGATGTAGTTCGGGTCGCATGTCATGCCCGCCGGAACCGTGAAGCCGCCGGCAACCTGAATCTCGAAATTGCCGGCTTGGTGACCGACCGCATTGGCCTGGACCACCCCGACCGATTGCACGTAGACACCGGTGAGATAGGCTTCGGCGGCAGAAGCATTCAAGGCCGATGACGAGATGGCGCTCAAAAGCAATGACTGCAATGCGACACGCCGCAGGACTGACGGCGGCCGAAGCATTGCCAGCGCATTGCAGGCGCAAGTTTTCAAGATCTTCATTGATCCTCCCGATTCAGCGCTCGTCGGCGCGATTTGATGCTGTACGCGATCTGTTTGTCGCGAAGCGCGCACGTTAACTGAAGCCAACCGGCTCCCGCAAGGCCGCGCCATTCGAAATGGCCATCTTTCCTCCTTCAACGTGAGGATGTCTTCAATATGTCTTGTACGGCAGGAACTTCCCGCTCATCACGATGCTGACCCGATCCCCCGCCGGGTTCGGCTCGCGCTGCAGGTCCATCTTGAAATCGATCGCGCTCATGATCCCGTCGCCGAACTCTTCATGGATCAGTTCCTTGAAGGTCGTGCCGTACACGCTGACCAATTCGTAGAAGCGGTAGATCAGCGGATCGGTCGGCACCGACGTCGGCAGGGACCCCTTGTACGGCACCACGCACAGCCACTTCTGCTCGGCATCGCTCAGTCCGAAGATCTCGCCGAGCACGCCGGCCTGCTGCGGCGTCAGCGTCATCTGGCCGAGGCAGGCGGCTGTCGTCCATTCCTTGCTCAGCCCGACCTTCACGGCCACGTCGGACCACTTCAGGCCTTGGGCGACCTTGGTCGCGATGATCTTCTCGGTGACGTCGAGGCGGCTCATGGGAACTCCTTGTGAGAAAAGATGGGGTTCTGCTGGCTAGCAACGATCGTGCTCGAAACGATCGTGCTCGACACAGGGCGATGCCCCCATCGCCAACGCCGGGCACCTGCTTGACGGAAAATCCCCCGCTTCCGCCGCAACGACTCCCGAAAGAGCCCCCATGAGCGCCACCTTCGACACCTACCCCGACACCCGCCTGCTGATCGACAACCAATGGGTCGACGCCACCGGCGGCAAGACGCTGGACGTGCTGAACCCCGCCACCGGCGCGCCGATCGGCAAGGTCGCGTATGCGTCGATCGCCGACCTCGACCGCGCGCTGGCCGCCACGCAGCGCGGCTTCGAGACCTGGCGCGTCACGCCGGCCCATGAGCGCGCCAACGTGATGCGCCGCGCCGCCGTGCTGCTGCGCGAGCGCGCCGACGGCATCGCCCGCCTGATGACGCAGGAGCAGGGCAAGCCGCTCGCCGAAGCGCGCGTCGAGGTGATGGCCGGCGCCGACATCATCGACTGGTTCGCCGACGAAGGCCGCCGCGTCTATGGCCGCATCGTGCCGTCGCGCAACCTGAATGCGCAGCAGCTGGTGCTGAAGGAGCCGGTCGGCCCGGTCGCCGCGTTCACGCCGTGGAACTTCCCGATCAACCAGATCGTGCGCAAGCTCGGTGCGGCGCTCGCGAGCGGCTGCTCGTTCCTGGTGAAGGCGCCCGAAGAAACCCCGGCCTCGCCGGCGGCGCTGCTGGCCACCTTCGTCGACGCCGGCATCCCGGCCGGCGTGCTCGGCCTGGTGTTCGGCAATCCGGCCGAAATCTCGGCCTACCTGATCCCGCACCCGGTGATCCGCAAGGTCACCTTCACCGGCTCGACGCCGATCGGCAAGGAACTGGCCGCGCTGGCCGGCCGCCACATGAAGCGCGTGACGATGGAGCTGGGCGGCCACGCACCGGTGATCGTCGCCGACGACGCCGATGTCGCGCTCGCGGTCAAGGCCGCCGGCGGCGCGAAGTTCCGCAATGCAGGCCAGGTCTGCATCTCGCCGACGCGCTTCCTGGTGCACAGCAGCGTGAAGGCGGAGTTCTCGCAGGCCCTGGTGGCACACGCCCAGAAGCTGAAGCTGGGCGATGGCCTGGCCGAAGGCACCACGCTCGGCCCGCTGGCCAATGCGCGCCGCCTGGGCGCGATGGCCAAGGTGGTCGACGACGCCCGCAAGCGCGGCGCCACCGTCGCGACCGGCGGCGAACGCGTCGGCAGCAGCGGCAACTTCTTCGCGCCGACGGTGCTGGTCGACGTGCCGCTCGATGCCGACGTGTTCAACAACGAACCCTTCGGCCCGGTGGCCGCGATCCGCACCTTCGAGACGCTCGACGAGGCCATCACCGAAGCCAACCGCCTGCCGTTCGGCCTGGCCGGCTACGCCTTCACCCGCTCGATCAAGACCGCGCACCAGCTGGCGCAGCGCCTGGAACTCGGCATGCTGTGGATCAACCAGCCGGCCGCACCGGTGGCCGAGATGCCATTCGGCGGCGTGAAGGATTCGGGCTACGGCACCGAAGGCGGCCCGGAGGCGATGGAGGCCTACCTGGTCACGAAGAGCGTGTCGATCATGGCTGTCTGATCGGCTTGACCGGAGCAGGACCCGGGGTCTGCCCGACCCCGAGGTTCATCGCGTTCAGGATGTCGCCGTTGTCCTGCGACAGCTCCCACGCGAAGACGCCCGCCAGCCCGTGCGCGACCGCGAAGCGGCCCTTGCGCCGCACGCTGCGCGGGTCGTCGTAGCCGATCATCTGCTGCGTGCCTGCATTCCACAGCGTGTACGACTGCGTCGTGCGGTCGAACACCGCTTTCCAGCCCTGCGTGCCGACTCCCTTCGGTCCGAGCCAGCCGTCGGCCAGTTCGCGGTAGGTGATGTCGCCTTCCTTGCCGGGGAACACGCCGGTGCGCGGCACGCCGTTGAAGCCGTTCGACCCCGGCCCCTTCACGCCGGCGAAGCCGCGGCCATACATCGCGACGCCGGCCACCAGCTTGCTGGCCGGCACGCCGGCCTTCGTCATCACGCGCACCGCGCCTTCGAGGCTGTCGTTCGAATCGGGCGTCGGGCTCGCGAGCGGCGTGTGGTGGCCGGCCAGCGGTGTCCAGCCACCGGCGAAGTCGTAGGTCATCATGAAGACGAGGTCCATCACCTTGGCCGCGCTGGCATGGTTCACCTTCGTCGCGAGCGATTCGGTGGTGTTGACCGCGGCGGTCAGCAGGTAGCGCCGGCCGGTCTGCGCGGCCAGGCCGTCGAGCGCGCGGCGCAGGTCGACCATCAGGTCCGCATAGCCCTGCCCGTCGGCCGGCGTGCCGAGCGCGACGCCATTGGCGCTGCCGTTCGACGTGGGGTGCTCCCAGTCGATGTCGATGCCGTCGAAGGCCGGGTGTGTCTGCAGGAACTGCGCGACGGAGGCGGCGAACACCGCGCGCCGCGCCGGGTCGTTCGCGAGGTGGAAGAACGGGTCCGAGCCGCCCCAGCCGCCGACCGATGCCAGCACCAAGGCCCGCGGCGCGCGCTGCTTGAAGCGGGCGAAGACGGCGTCGAACTCGTCGTCGCGTTTCGAGGTGGCAAGCTGGAAATCGGCCTTGCCTTCGCAGGCCGCCGCATCCTGCGGCAACTGGCCCGGGCCGCACAGGTGCAGGAAGGCGTAGAGCAGGTGCGTCAGGTTGCCGGCGGGCACGCGGTCGAGCAGGTCTTGCGGCTGCCAGTTCGGCACGTAGACGCCGACGACCTTGCCGCTGGTCGGCTTGAACGGGTGGTGCTGCCCGGTGAAGGGCGGCACCGGCTCGGCGGCCGGCGCGGCGCTGGCCACCAGGGTCGGCGTTGCGGCCAGGGCCATCATCCATCGCGATCGGGTCATCGTCAGTCTCGTCGAGTGGGGTGAAAGAAATCAGGCACGGCAGGCCGCGTCGGTACGGGCGAGCGCCGCATCGGTCCAGTGCCGCAGCGCGGCGGTCGACAGCGCGGTCGGCACCGAGCGCAGCAGCATCCGGTAGACCGCGCCGCGCGTGACCTTGACGCGCCGTGACGGATCGAGCCAGCCCGGCGACGTGAGCAGCAGTTCGAGCGACGCGAGCCCGAGCATCAGCGGCCACAGCGACGCGAGCCGCAGGCGCAGGCTGCCGGCGGGAATGCGCAGCACGTAGTCGGAGCCGTCGCGGTAGCCGGCCAGCGCATGCGCGCTCAGTTCGACCAGCAGGGGCCGGGCGGCCGAGCGGCGCGAAGGATCGGACAGGTCGGCGACCGTCAGGCCCTGCTGCGCGAGCAGCTCGGCCGGCAGGTAGCAGCGGCCGTTGCCGAGGTCCTCGGCGGCATCGCGCAGCACGTTCGTCAGCTGCAGCGCCTGGCCGTAGGCGATGCCTTTCGCGACCATCGCGTCGCGCGGCCAGGCCTGCAGCTCAGGCCGGTGGCGCATCGCGATGTCGGTCCAGAACTCGCCGACGCAGCCGGCCACCATGTAGGTGTAGCGGTCGAGTTCGGCGCGGGTCTGCAGCGGCACCGGCGCACCGGCGCGGCCGTGCTCGAAGTGCTGCAGGTCGAAGCACATGCCATCGGTCAGCGTCGTCACGACGCGGCGGATGTCGGCGGTGTCGGCGGGCGCCTGGTGGCGCAGCAGGTCGAGGGCCTCGGGCAGCGCGGTCATCAGCGCGGCCTCGCCGGCATCGGTCGGGTTGCCGGCATCGATGGGTTGCGCAGGCCGCGTGCCGGCCACCTGCTCGCGCCACGACTGCAACTGCGCGAGCCGTTGCGGCGCCGGGCGGCCGGGCGTGTCGGCGATGGTGTCGGCCGCGCGCGCGAGCAGGTAGGCCAGGCTGACCGGCGCGCGCAGGCCCGGCGGCAGCATGCGCAGGCTCAGGTAGAACGAACGGGAGACGCGCTTCAGCAGCGCGCCGAGCAGCGTGTCGGCAGGAACGGGCATGGGCTGGCAATGTAGCCGCAATGCGGCGTGCACCGGCTCACCCCGACGACTTGAACACTCCGAACAGCCGCCCGATGCGGCCGGCGATGCCGCGCTCGCCGGACGACACCTTGATCAGCGGGCTGGTCGGCCGGTTGCCGAACGGGTCGGCGGTCTGCACGCCACGCGTCGCGGCGGTGCCCGTGCGCGCCGGGGCGGCACGCGGCGCGGCGACCGGC
>NZ_JBFULV010000118.1:0-18686 GCF_054049715.1 Rhizobacter sp. P5_C2
GCCGCGGCGCGGCTCGCGCAAGCCCGCGCGGTGGTGGCGGCCGGCTCGTCGGCGCAGCTGCCGCAGCTGACGCTCGGCACGCGCGATGCACGCCAGCGCATCTCGGCCAACCGGCCGCTGACCAACTACAACTCGACCAACTTCTCGACGATCCAGAACGACTTCACGCTGTCGCTCGCGGCCAGCTACGAGGTCGACCTGGCGGGCCGCGTGCAGCGTTCGGTGGAAGGTGCGCGCGCGTCGGCCGAGCAGTCGGCGGCCGACTTCGAGAACACGCGGCTGCTGCTGACGGCCGAGCTCGCCGTCGACTACTTCAGCCTGCGCGCGCTCGACACCGAACTCGACGTGCTGACGCGCTCGATCGCGTTGCAGCGGCGCTCGCTCGAGCTGGTGACGGCGCGCCGCGACCTGGGCGCGGCCTCGGGCCTCGACGTGGCGCAGCAGCAGGCGCTGCTCGACACCACGCTGACGCAGGTTGACGTGCTGCGCCGGCAGCGCGCGCAGTTCGAGCATGCGATCGCGACGCTGACCGGCACGCCGGCACCGCTGTTCTCGCTGGCGCCCGAGGTCAAGGTGTTCGAGCCGCCGGCGATTCCGCTGGGCGTGCCGTCGGACGTGCTGCAGCGCCGGCCCGACGTGGCGGCGGCCGAGCGCGCGATGGCGGCGGCGAACGCGCAGATCGGCGTCGCGAGCGCGGCGTTCTACCCGAGCGTGCTGCTCGGGCCGTCGGTCGGCTACGAGAGCCGCGATCTGTCGACGCTGTTCAATGCGCCGAGCCTGCTGTGGTCGATCGGCGTGTCGGCGACGCAATCGATCTTCGATGGCGGGCGGGTGCGCGCGAATGTCGATTTCGCGAAGGCCGGCTACGACGTGACGGTGGCCAACTACCGGCGTGTCGTGCTGACCGCGATGCAGGAGGTCGAAGACGGCATCACCGGCCTGGCCGCGCTGGACCGCGCGAGCGCGCAGGCCCAGACCGCGGTGGCTTCCGCCCGGCGGGTGCTCGACATGGCGACCAGCCGCTACGAAGGCGGCGCGTCGACCTACTTCGACGTGATCACCGCGCAGCAATCGCTGCTGACCAGCGAGCGCCAGGCGGCTCAGCTGCTGGGGCAGCGTCAGCTGAGCTCGGTGTTTCTGGTGAAGGCGCTGGGTGGGGACTGGCAGGGCGGGGTGCGGGCCGCGGGCGGCTGAATCAGAGGCGGCACATCGCGCCGGTCGTCGATTCCGGCACCGGCACTTCGGTGCGGGAAGAGGGTGCCGACAGTTCGAAAAGCTGCGGCTCGCAGACGCCCTTGTCGATCGTCAACAGGAATTCGTACTCCCGGCCCGGCTTCAGATCGAGTCGGGTGACGCCGGCACAGTTGGTGAGGGCTGCCTGGTAGCGAACGAAGAAGGGCTTGCCGACGGCCACCTGGTGTTCGGCATGCAGGTGCTGAGGGACGGTGGCCGGGACCGACATCGAGGCCCGCAGGTTGTAGAGACGTCGCCCACTCTGGAAGTCACCCGAGACCGAGGGATGGAACCATCCGAGCAGGTACTCGCTGGACGCACTGCAGCTTTGTTCCGGGACACGGCCGATGCCGATGTTCGTGGCATAGACGGACTTCACCGCGACTCTCAGCTTGGCGCTCTCCGTTCCGGCCGGCAGCGGCGGAGGCGGCGGTTGCATCGCGCATGCCGACACAAGAACGAGCATCACTGCCGCCATGGCGATCCTGGTCATCTCCGAACCCTCCTCTGTTTGATGAGACGGGATGTTAAGGGCCATCCTGGGTCGGGCATCGGACATTCGACCGATGCCGCTGCCGCCCTGATCCGGGAACAGTACGGGACTCGATTCCACCGGAGTTCCCTGATGTTCCTCACCTTGTCCTCTTCCCTCTCTTCCACCGTCCTGCCGCGCATGGCGTCGGCACTCGCCCTGGTGGGCGGCCTGCTGCTGGCCGGCAGCGCGTCGGCCGCCGACCCCAGCGTGCACATTCGCGGCGAAGTCGTCGCGGTGCGCGACCACCAGCTCGACATCAAGGGCCGCAACGGCGCGGTCACCACCGTGCAACTGCCCGATGGCTACCAGGTCATGGACGTCTCGAAGACCAGCCTCGCCGCGGTCAGCGAGAACAGCTACCTCGGCATTGCCGCGGCGCCTGCCGCCGGCGGCAAGGTCCGTGCGCTCGGCGTGATGGTGTTCCCCGAAGGCGCGCGCGGCCTCAACGAAGGCCATTTCCCGTGGGACATCGCCAAGCGCAGCACGATGACGAACGCCACCGTCGCGAAGCTGGTGAAGAAGGGCGGCACCAGCGAGCTGGAAATGCGCTTCGGCGACAAGACCCAGTCCGTGCTGGTCGACAACGCCACCGTGTTCGGCCAGTTCGTGCCGGGCCAGCCGTCGCTGGTGGTGACCGGCGCCAAGGTGATGGTGATCGGCCAGCCGAACGAAGGCGCTCCGGCGACTGCACGCATCGTGCTGGTCGGCCGCGACGGCTTCATCCCGCCGATCTGAGCGTCGACACCCGCAGGACCTCGACACCATGAGCACGCCGGACCCCGGCCTGCCGCCCCGCTGGGTCCGTGCGACGCACTGGATCCACGTGGCGAGCTTCTTCACGCTGCTGGCCAGTGGCTGGCAGATCTATGCGGCCGATCCGTTCTGGGTGCCGGCGTTCCCCGAATGGGCGACGCTCGGCGGCTCGCTGCCCGGCGCCTTGCAATGGCACTTCGCCGCGATGTGGGTGTTCGTCGCGAACGGGCTGGTGGCCGTGGTCACGCTGGTCGCCAGCGGCCGCCTGCGCCGGCTCTACCTGTCGGTGAGCCGGGCGTCCTTCAGGGCCGACGTGAAGCGCTTCGTGCGCAACCCGCTCGACCATGGTGAGGGCGGCCGCAACGCGATCCAGAAGCTCGCCTATCTGGGCGTGCTGGTGGTGCTGGCGCTGGAGGTGGCCTCGGGCCTCAGCCTGTGGAAGCCGGTGCAGTTCCAGGCGCTGTCGGCTTTGCTCGGCGGCTACGAGATGACGCGCCGCATCCACTTCACCGGCATGGCGCTGCTGGCCTGCTTCGTCGCCGGGCACGTGGCGCTCGCGCTGGCCTCGCCGCAGCTGCTGCTGCCGATGCTGGGCCTGCGGCGCAAGACGCGAGAGGAGACCCGATGAAACGCCTACCCACCCATGAAGCCGCCGCCATGCGCCTGCTGTCGCGAGAGTTGCAGGCCCGTGGCATCGGGCTCGACCGGCGCACCTGGTTGCGCTTGGGCGTGGCCGGCGGCGCGTCGGCCTTGCTGGCCGGCTGCGACGTGACCGACACCGAGGGCATGCAGGCCGTGCTGCGGCGCATCTCGCGCTTCAACGACGGTGCCCAGGCCGCACTGCTGCGCCCCGGCCTGCGCGCTCCCGAATACACGCCGTCGCAACTGACGAAGCCGTTCCGCTTCAACGCGTTCTACTCGGAAGCCTCGGTGCCCGAGATCGACGAGGCGACCTGGCGGCTGGAGGTGGGCGGCCGCGTGCAGCACGCGGCCGCGTGGACGCTCGGCGAGATCCGCGCGCTGCCGGTCGTCACCGAGATCACGCGGCTGATCTGCATCGAAGGCTGGAGCGCGATCGGGCAGTGGAGCGGCGTGCCGCTGTCGCACTTCCTGCGCCGCGTCGGGGCCGACCTGTCGGCACGCTACGTCGCGTTGCGCTGCGCCGACGGCTACTACACCAGCATCGACATGGAGAGCGCGATGCACCCGCAGACGCTGCTGGCGCATGGCTTCGCCGGGGCGACGCGGCTACCGGACGAGTTCGGCTTTCCGCTGCGCCTGCGCATACCGATCAAGCTCGGCTTCAAGAACCCGAAGCACCTGGTCGGCCTCGCGGTCACCAACGAGTTCAGCAGCGGCTACTGGGAAGACCTGCATGGCTACAACTGGTTCGGGGGGCTGTGACGCGCTGAACAGGGCTTGCTTCGCCGTCAGGTGCGCCGCGCCGTCAGCCACCGGCCGGACGGCAGGGCTTCGGCCACCACGCGCACTTCACCGATGTTGCCGAAGAAGCCGTCGGCACGATCGCCGTCCCAGGAGCCGGCGCCGACCACCCAGGGCGAGCCGGCGGACAACGTGGCCAGGCCGGGCACGTTGCTGGTGTTGCGCAGCACCGGCGCACCTTCGACGTACATCACGGTGTCGTGCGTCGCGGGGTCGTTGACGATCGCGATGTGCACCCAGGTGCCCGCAATGATCTCGCCCGACCAGCTGGCATCGCCTGCGCGTGCGCCGGTGACGTCGGGCACGACCTCCCACTGCACCTCCCGCAGGCTGGAGATCGCGAACAGCAACGGCGGGGATTCCGGATCGCCGCCGTCGAAGCCGGACAGATCGCCGCGCTTGCCGTCGCGCGTCATGATGTTCATCCAGGCGTGCTTCGACTTGTCCCAGGCCTTGTCGATCTTGATGAAGGCTTCGATGGTGTAACCGGTGGCGGCGAAGGTGAGTGCATTGATGGCGGCCGTCGTGTCGGTCAGGAAGTAGCTCATGCGCGGCGTGTTCTTGTTGGTGTTCAGGAACGCCACCGAGCCCGGCGCGGCCGACAGGCGGTGGTGGTCGCTGCTCCACACGAGGTCCGCCGCCTCCGCGCCGACGATCACGCTGCTGTTGAGCGCATCGCGCTGCAGCGGGTTGGCGCCTGTCACGTCGGCGATCCGGGTGCCGGGTGCCACGGCCGCACCCTCGGTGCCGCCGAAGAAGCGCCAGTGCGCGACGGTGGAAGCCACCTTGGGGTAGTCGTCGGTGTCCCTGGCCGCCAGCTGGGCCGGGGCGGCCGGCTCGTCGTAGCCCTTCAGGACCAGCGCCTTGGCCTGCTCCACCAGCGACGATGCCACCGTGGCCTGGCCGCTGCCGAAGCCCGGGTTGAAGCGGGCGAAGCGCTTCGCGAAATCCATGCCGATGGTGAAGCTGTGGTTGGGCTCGGTCAGCACGGCCTGGTCGAAGGCGTTCAGCGTGTCCGCCGGCTTCATCGGCACCCAGGGCGAGAACGACAGCACCTGGATCTGCTTGTTCGTGAGGTCGAACTCGTAGAGCCGCATCAGGCCGTTGCCGCCCTGGTAGGCCATCTGGTAGTCCACCACCATCTCCTCGACCGCGTTGCCGAAGTCGTTGGTCTTGGTCAGGTGGGCGCCACCATGGTGGTGGCCGTTGAGCGTCATGAAGATCTGGTCGTTGTCGCGGATCAGCTTCTCCCACAGCATCTTGCCGTAGCCGGTCTCCAGCGGGCTCACGGCGTCCGGCGCGATGTTCAGCAACTGGTGGTTGACCAGGATGACCGGCAGCGTGGGGTGGCTCGCGATCACGCCGCGCGCCCAGGCGATGCCGGCGTCCGAAATGCGCCAGGACAGCGACAGCACCAGGAACTGCTGCTCCTGCGCCTTGAAGACGTGGTACTCGTGGAAGCCGGTGCCGTCGCGTTCGCCGAAGGTGGATTGGCGCCTGGCACGCTTCGCGCCGAACCATTGCAGGTAGGGCTCGTTGGCCAGCACGCGCTGGGTGTCGGTTCCGGTCGTGGGGCTCGCGTCGTAGTCGACGTCATTCAGCACGTCGTGGTTGCCCGCCAGGATCGAGTACGGCACCTTGGCCACTTCCAGCACCTGCATGGCCGTGTCGGCCACCTTCCACTGCTCGGGCTTGCCGACCTGGTCGACCACGTCGCCCAGGTGGATGACGAAGGGAATGTTGAGCCGTTGCGCGTTGTCGGCGATCCACCGGGTCTGCGCGTAGTACGGTTCGCTACCGTAATGGCGCTCGTACTGGCTGCTCTCCGTGGACGTGGCGTAGCGTGAATAGAACTGGGTGTCGGGCAACACCGCCAGCGCAAAGCTGGAGATGCTGGTGGACGCGGGTGCATTGTCATCGTCGCCACCACCGCAAGCGGCCAGCAAGCCGCCTGTGGCCACCGTGGAAGCGGACGCGAGGCTCATCTTGAGCAGGCGGCGGCGCTGGATCGAGGGGTACTTCTTCATGGAATCCACTCTAGGGGCGCCATGTGCAATCGCCGTGACAGTTCGACGATCGCGCGCGCGCAACAACGGTTCACGGCGGTGTCACGAGGGCTTCCTACGATCCATCCCTTTTCGCGAAGGAATCCATCGTGCCCGTGTCCCATCGGATCAAGCTTCTGTCGTTGTTGTTGGGAAGCGTCTCCCTGATCTACGCCTGCGGCGGTGATGGCGACAGCGGCAGCACCAGCGCCATCGACGAGCCGGCCGGCAAGTGGACGGCCGGCGACCTGCACGTGCACACCGTGCAATCCGATGATTCGCGCACGACGCAGACCCTGGACTTCGTGCTGAAGAAGGCCTTCGCCACCTACAAGCTGGACTGGATGGCACTGACCAACCACCTGCGTTCGTCAAAGTACGACAACGATGGCACGCTGCTGGCCACACCGGTTCCGTTCGCGTACGGGATGGCGTCGTACGAGATCCCGCGCGTCAAGGCGCTGCAGGCCGGCGGCACCTATGGCGACAAGCTGATCTTCTCGGGCTTCGAATGGGACATGCCCACCCACGATCACCTGGGCGTCGCATTGTTCGAAGCTGCGCCGACGCTGCAGGCGTCGACCGGCGGCGCGAAGGAGTTCCAGTACGCCTTCACGACGCTGGCGGAGTCCCAGTTCGATCCCGCCGACGTGGCCGTCTGGAAGGCGAAGTACCCGCAGCGCTTCAACAGCACGGCCTCGGACGCGCTGCAGGCGATCTCGTGGCTGAAGACGAACTACCCCGCGACCAGCTTCGCGACCCTCAACCACCCGTCGCGCAACCCCGGCAAGTACACGATCGGCGACCTGCGCCAGATGAACGACCTGGCACCGGACATCCTGTTCATGATCGAAGGCATGGTCGGCAACCAGATGGAGCCGAACCGGGGCGGCTACACCTCGGCCTATGTGGCCGAGAACGCGCCGAACCGCACCTACGGCGGTGTCGATGCCATCGTGGCCCAGGTGGGCGGCACGTGGGATGCCTTGCTGGGCGAAGGCCGGCGCATCTGGAACATCGCCGACTCCGATTCGCACTTCGAGATCGACGCGGCCAGCAACAGCAGCGGCTACTACCCGGGCGAGTATTCGAAGAACCACGTCTGGGTGGCCGAGGGCCAGGCCGGCGTCGGCGGGCTGACGAAGAGCCTGCGCGACGGCCGCATGTTCGGCGTGTTCGGCGACCTGATCGACGCGCTGGATTTCCGCGTCAGCGGGTCGACCGGCAAGGGCTTCATGGGCCAGGAAATCAAGGTGCCCGCCGGCGAGCGCGTGACGGTCACGATCCGCTTCAAGAGCCCCGCCCTGAACAACTACCAGAAGCCGGTGGACAGCGGCACGCCCGGCAACATGAAGCCGGTCGTCGACCATGTCGACCTGATCGTCGGCGACGTGACGGGCAAGGCGCTGCCGGGCACGCCCGCCTATGGCGTGGCGACGAATGCCTCGACCCAGGTGCTGCGCCGCTTCACGGCGGCCGACTGGAAGGCCGAGGCCGACGGCTACGTCTCGGTCAGCCTTTCGGTCGAGGCGAAGAAGAGCCAGTACTTCCGCCTGCGCGGCACCAACCTGGCCCCGGACACGGCAGGGCTGACCGCCGGCGGCGAGCCGCTGGCCGATCAGCAGACCACCGGCGCCGACAACACGGCCCGCGTCAACGCCATCAACGACCGCAACTACGGCAGCCTGTGGTTCTATTCGAACCCGGTCTTCGTGACGGTCACGCCGTAGGCGTGCCGCTGTCGCACCTGCACGGCTACAACGGGTTCGGGGGGCGCTGAGCGAGCCAGGCGCGCAGCGCGGGGTCGCGCACCTCCAGCACGTCGAACAGCCCGACCGCACGCAGCGCCGGCAGCGCTTCGGCGATGTGGGCCTCCGCCGTCGCGCGCTGCGCGGTGCTCGAGGCCGGATCGCTCCACGTGCTTGCATTCGCGAGGAAGGCGGCGATCGTGCCCTTGCGGATGGGAACGCCGTTGAAGTCGCCGTGGTTGGCGGTGTCGGAAAGCACGTCGTCGGCTCGCATGTCGGTCTCCTGAAAGGGGGTGTGATGCGATTCTCGGCAACCGATCGTGGCGGCACTGCGGTAATCTGGCCAACCGATACTGTATTGACGCCAATGGCCTCCGCTTCGTTCGTGTCCTCGCTGCTCGATGCCGCCGACGGGCCGGCCCTGCTCGCCACCACGCTGCAAGGCGCCGATCCTCGCGTCACCGCGATGCATGCGCATGCGCGTGGCCAGCTGTTCGGCGCGATGCGCGGCCTGTTGTCGGTCGGCACCCGGCGCGGGCAGTGGGTGGTGCCGGCCATTCACGTGGTGTGGATTCCGCCGCGCCAGCCGCACGCGCTGCGTTCGCATGGACCGTTCGCCGGCTGGAGCGTCTACCTCGCCGAACCGTTCTGTGCCGGGCTGCCCGAGGCGCCCTGCACGATGCGCGGCTCGGGGCTGCTGCGCGAGGCCGTGCTGCGCGCTGCCGGCTGGCCGGACGCCGCACGGCTCGACGACATCCAGCAGCGCCTGGCGACGGTGATCCACGACGAGATCCGGACGCTGCCGCGCGAAGCCTTCGGCCTGCCGCTGCCCCAGGACCGCCGCCTGCTGCGCATCGCCCGCGCGATCGGCGACCGTCCGGAGGACACGCGCTCGCTCGATGACTGGGCGGCCTGGGCCGGCATCGCACCGCGCACGCTGACGCGCCGCTTCGTCGCCGAGACGGGCTTTCATTTCAGTGCCTGGCGGCAGCGCGCGCGGCTGATGCGAGCGCTCGAACTGCTGGCCACGGGGATGCCGGTGACGATCGTCGCGCTCGAGCTCGGTTACGGCAACCTCAGCGCCTTCATCGCGATGTTTCGCCGCGAGTTCGGCACGACGCCGGGGCGCTACTTCAACGCCTGAGCGGCACGCGGCTCAAGGCAGCTCGTCGACGTTCTTCGGCCAGCTCGCCTTCAGCAGCCGCGACAGCGCGCGGTCGGCCAGCAGCTTGCCGCCGGTCTGGCAGCGCGCGCAGTAGTTGGTCTCGTTGTCGGCATGCACGATGCGCTGCACCGGGGTGCCGCACACCGGGCAGGGCTGGCCGTAGCGGCCGTGCACCGCCATCTGCGGGTGGAACGCGGTGACCTTCTCCGGCCAGTCGCCGGCCTCGGCGCGCAGCCGTTCGGTCCATTCGGCGAGCACCGCGCGCGTCGCGTCGAAGAGCTGGGCGACCTGCGCCGGCTGCATCGCCTTCGACAGCAGGATCGGCGACAGCTTCGCGCGGTGCAGGATCTCGTCGGAGTACGCGTTGCCGATGCCGCTGAACAGCCGTGGGTCGGTCAGCTGGCGCTTCAGCGTGTGGTTCTCGCGCAGCAGGCGCTCGCTGAAGGTGGCGAGGTCGGCGGTCATCACGTCGATGCCGCCGGGGTCCATCGCCTGCAGCGCGGCACGGTCGGCCACCACATGCAGCGACGCACGGCGCTGGCTGCCGGCCTCGGTGAGCACCAGGCTGCCGCTGTCGAACTCGAACACCGCGAGGCTGATCTTCCCCGGTGGCTTGCCGCCCGGTGGCAGCCAGCGCAGCCGGCCGGCGATCATCAGGTGAATGACGAGGAAGAGGCCGTTGTCCAGCGCCAGCACGACCCGCTTGCCCAGCCGCTCGATGCCGGCCACGGTGCGGCCCTCGGCCTGCGACAGCGGCGGCACTGCGCTGCGCAGCAGGAACGGGTGCAGCACCTTCACGCGCAGAAGTGCGCGGCCCTGCACCTTGTCGGCCAGGCGTTCGGTGTAGACGGCGATGTCGGGCAACTCCGGCATCGCGCGAGTGTGCCAGCGCCGTCAGCCGGATCGCCGGAAGCCTTCGTAGGCAAAGGCCCCCGCGATCCGGTCGCAGTCCGCCGGCGACACCCCCGCCTCGCGCGCGGTCGCGAACCAGCTGCTGCGCACCTGCGACTCCATCTCGTCGACGATGCGTTGCGCCTGCGCGGGCTGCAGCAGGAAGCGCGCGCACTGCGACAGCAGGTTGCCGGCGTTCGCGAAGCGGCCCGCGTCGCCGCAAGCCATCGCGAGGTCGCGGCGCTCGATGCTGACCGGCACGGCGGGCGTCAGGTCGTAGGCCGGCGACAGCTGCCACGCCTGCCCCCTGGCGATCAACGCGTGGTTGCGCGGGTGATCGTCGGTGTTGGAGATCAGCGCGTTGAAGCACATGCGCCGGAACAGCTCGGCGGCATTGGCCTGCGGCTCGCTGCACGCTCGACGCAACTCCTCGGCGAGCTGCACATACGACCATCGATCACGCGACTGGAAGGTGTCTTCCGCGCGCAGCATCGTCAGCGCACTGACCATGCGGGCGCGCAGGTAGCCGCCGGGCACTTTCTCGCGGTCGAAGCGGCGCACCAGCAACACGTCGCGGCCGGCGATCTCGACGACGCGGCTGTCGGCCGTCGTCAGGCCGCAGCGGCGCGCCAGCGTCAGCATCGCGTGCTCGACGCGGGCGCTGTTCCAGGCATCCGTCGCCGCGTTGAACTTCGCGATCCACAGTCCCGACGCGTCCTCCACCACCGCCTTCGGCCGCGCGCCGCCCATCGAGGTGCCGACGAGCAGCAGGTTCGACACCTGCTCGGTCACGGCATCGGCCGGGCGTGCGTCGTCGGCGACGACTGCGTCGGCCGTGGCCTGCAGGCGGGCCAGGTCCAGCGTCTGGTTGAAGCTGCGTTTCGGTGCCGGCGGCGCCTGGTTGAGGCCGAAGCCCAGGGCGCCGGCCCGGTCGTCGGGCGCGTGCAGCAGGTAGGCCAGTTCACCGGGCTGCGGCTGCCCGAGATGCCGCTGGATGACGCGGCGGCCCCAATGGTCGGGACTCGCATCGCGCAGCGCGCCGAAGACGCCGTTCAGCGCGTTCGTCGTGTGGGTGCGCTCGCCGAGCTTGAGTTCCACCGGGTCGATGGGCACCGCATCCGCCCGCGCGAGGTAGCTGCGCCCGTAGACGAAGCGCCCCTCGGGCACGCCATGCCGGTCGACGTTCAACGCGAACCGGCCACAGGTGACAGGCTCGGTCGCACCGGGCAACGTGATGTAGACGAAGCACTCGCCCGACGGCTCAGAAGTCATTGCTCAGGCCGGTCTTCACACGGGCGCGCTCGCGCTCGGACGAACGGGCGAGGGCCTGGCCTTCGGCGTCGCGCTCGGGCGTGGCCACCTCGTCGAGCTGGCGCAGCAGGTCCAGTGCCCACAGCATGGCCGCATAGGTCGCGACCGAGGCCGACGGCTTGCCGCGCTCGGCGTCGGCCACCGCCCGGCGGCCGACGCCGATCTTCCCGGCCAGCTGGTCGAGGGTCCAGTTGCGGCGAAGACGGGCCGTGCGCAGGTCGGTGCCCAGCCGCCTGAGAGACTGCTCGACGGCATGGGGTGGCGCGGCAAGAAGCGGATTGCGGGCTGTCATGGGCCGGTAAAGGTAGCACGCCCTTCGGTGGCCCGGCAAGAGAATGTAATCTCAAGAGCACTTTATCGACGAAAACGTGCGTTCAAGTGAACGTGCAGCCTCACCGTCTGACGCCGTGCCCGGCCGATGAGGGACAATGCGCCCCTCGCGCCGCCCGCAGGCTGCGCCCCTCCCGCGAGTCCCCTACCCGATGTCCTCCGAGCTGACCCCGCAGGTGCGCCGCCGCCGCACCTTCGCCATCATTTCCCACCCCGACGCCGGCAAGACCACGCTGACGGAGAAGCTGCTGCTGTTCTCCGGCGCGATCCAGATCGCCGGCTCGGTGAAGGCGCGCAAGGCCTCGCGGCATGCCACGTCCGACTGGATGGAGATCGAGAAGCAGCGCGGCATCTCGGTCGCGAGCTCGGTGATGCAGATGGAGTACCGCGACTGCGTCATCAACCTGCTCGACACGCCGGGCCACCAGGACTTCTCCGAAGACACCTACCGCGTGCTGACCGCGGTCGACGCGGCGCTGATGGTGATCGACGCAGCCAACGGCGTCGAGCCGCAGACGCGCCGGCTGCTGCAGGTCTGCCGCGCGCGCAACACGCCGATCCTCACCTTCGTCAACAAGATGGACCGCGAGGTGCAGGAGCCGCTGGTGCTGATGGACGAGATCGAGCGCGAGCTGGGCATGGGCGTCGTGCCCTTCACGTGGCCGGTCGGCATGGGCAAGCAGTTCCACGGCGTGATGGACCTGCGCGAGGAACAGATGCGCGTCTTCAGCCCCGGCGAGGACCGACACCACAACGATGACGAGATCCTGTCCGGCCTCGACAACCCGGCCTATGCCGAGCGCTTCGGTATGCAGTACGAGCAGGCGCACGGCGAGATCGAACTGGTGCGCGAGGCGGCACCGGCCTTCGACAAGGCCGCCTTCCTGGCCGGCCACCAGACGCCGATGTTCTTCGGCTCGGCCGTCAACAATTTCGGCGTGCGCGAGGTGCTCGATGCGCTGGTCGACCTGGCGCCCCCGCCCGGCCCGCGCCAGGCCACGCAGCGCCTGGTCCAGCCCGACGAGAAGAAGTTCACCGGCGTGGTCTTCAAGATCCAGGCCAACATGGACCCGGCGCACCGCGACCGCATCGCGTTCGTGCGCGTGGCCAGCGGGCACTTCGAGCGTGGCATGCGGCTGAAGGTGGGCCGCTCGGGCAAGGAGCTGCGGCCCAACACCGTCGTGAGTTTCCTGTCGCAGCGCCGCGAGCTGCTCGACGAGGCCTTTGCCGGCGACATCATCGGCATCCCGAACCACGGCGTGCTGCAGCTCGGCGACACGCTGACCGAAGGCGAGAACCTGCTCTACACCGGGCTGCCGTTCTTCGCGCCTGAAATGTTCCGCAGCGTCGAGGTGGCCGACCCGCTGCGCACCAAGCAGCTGAAGGCCGGCCTGCAGCAGCTCGGCGAAGAGGGCGCGATCCAGGTGTTCCGCCCGGTGGCGGGCTCGGTGCTGCTGCTGGGCGCGGTCGGCCAGCTGCAGTTCGAGGTGGTCGCGCACCGGCTGGAGCATGAGTACGGCGTGAAGGCGCGCATCCAGCCGAGCCGCTTCCAGGTGGCGCGCTGGGTGACCTGCGACGAGGCCGACGGCGGCGAGCGCGAGCTGAAGCGCTTCATCGACGGCAACGACCACCGCGTGGCCTACGACGCGGTCGATGCGCCGACGGTGCTGGTCGAGTACGCGCCGGAGCTGCGCGCGATCGAGGCCAACTGGCCGAAGATCAAGTTCCACGCGCTGCGCGAGCACGCAGGCCTGGTGTTCCAGAAGAAACTCGACGGCTAGCAGACTCTCAACCCCGGAGGCCCGCATGATCGCCAGCTCGCTTGTTGCCGCCCTGCATTTCATCGCCGCGTTCGGCATCGCCGCGACGCTGTTCCTCGAATGGCTCACGTTCAGCCGCACGCCGACGCTCGCCGAGGCCAGGCGCATCGCGCTGGCCGATCGCTGGTACGGGCTGTTCGCGATGTTGCTGCTGGTGGTCGGCTTCGTGCGTGCGGCGCACTTCGAGAAGGGCTGGTCGTTCTATGCGCACAGCCCGTTCTTCCACCTGAAGCTGACGCTGTTCGTGCTGGTCGGGCTGCTGTCGATCTACCCGACGGTGCGCTTCATCCGCTGGGCGCCGGCGTTGAAAGCCGGGCGCGCGCCGGAGATCAGCGACCGCGAGCACACGCTGATCTCGCGCCTGCTGGGCGCGCAGATGGCGCTGCTGGTGCTGATCGTCATCTCTGCGTCATTGATGGCGCATGGGGTCGGTCTCTAGGCCTCTAGAATCCGCGCGCGGCCACACGCCGAGCAGACACGGGTCGCCGTTCAGGGCCCGGCTGTGGGGCACCCCCATGGCATCGAATCGATCTTGGCATCCGCGGTGCAAGAGGGTGTGCGCTGACGCGCACGTCTTCTTGGCACGGGACCGGCAGGTCGGCGTGTGTGTCCGCATCTGAACATGCATGCTCACCGCCATCGCCATCTGAATGCCCTTGCGTTGGCCCGTGCGCTGTGGGCGGGCCCGCAGGCGCGCACGTCGCTGCGCGCGCGTGCCGCCCACGCGCTCGGACACGAGCCGGCTTGGTTGACTCTGCTACTCGATGAACTGCGGCCCGTGTCCGAAGCCACGTGGCAGCGCCAGAGCGTCGAAGACCTGGCCGATCGCCTCGAGCGCACCGACACCTTCGCCGACGCGGTGCGGACCACACCCAGGCCTTTCGTGCGGCGATGGATCCTGCGCGCCTCGCGCATGCACCCGGCCCCGCTGGGCCTGGAGGGCCTCGGCCAGCCGCCGCTGCCGCACAGTGCCGCCATCGCCGCATGGCTGGGCATCACGCTCGACGACCTCGACTGGTTCACGCACGACCGCCGCCACCTGCTGCCCTTGCAGTCCCAGCACTACGGCTTCACGCTGCAGCCCAAGCGCAGCGGCGGTGGCCGGCTGATCGAATCCCCGCGCAGCCGGCTCAAGGCCTTGCAGGGTCGTGTGCTGCACGACCTGCTCGACAAGGTGCCGGTGCACGAGGCCTGCCACGGCTTCGTGACCGGCCGCTCGGTGCTGACGCACGCACGGCTGCACACCGGCCAGCCGGTGGTGATGCATTTCGACCTGAAGAACTTCTTCGGCCGCATCCTGTCGTCGCAGGTCGCGGCGGTGTTCCACACGCTCGGCTACCCGCGCGGGGTCGCGCGCCAACTCGCGGCGCTGTGCACCGTCAGCACGCCCGAGCCGGTGATCGAGCGGCTGCGCGACGACGGCTGGGTCGACTGGCAAGACGCTCGTGCGTTGCGCCGCGCCCACCTGCCGCAGGGCGCGCCGAGCTCGCCGATGCTCGCCAACCTGTGCGCGTTCCAGCTCGACCTGCGGCTCGACGGCCTGGCCCATGTGCTCGGGGCGACCTACTCGCGCTACGCCGACGATCTGGTGCTGTCCGGCCCGGCGTCGCTGCGCAGCGCGTTCGACCGCATCGCCACCTGGGTCGGCCGCATCGCGCTCGAAGAGGGCTATGCGCTGAACCACCGCAAGACGCGCCTGGCGACGCAGGCGTCCGCCCAGCGCGTCTGCGGCGTTGTCGTCAACGAGCACCTGAACCTGCCGCGTGCCGAGTTCGACCGGCTGCGCGCTGTGCTGCACCAGTGCGCGTTGCACGGCCCGGCGTCGCAGAACCGCGACGGCCATGCCGATTTCCGGGCGCACCTGTGGGGCCGCGTGCAATGGGCGACGCAGTTGAACCCGGCCAAGGCCGAGCGCCTGCAGGCGCGGTGGCAGCGCATAGACTGGTCGCCATGACCGCACCCACCGCGCCGACGCCGTCGCGCCTGTCGCTGTACCTGAGCCTGATCCGCTGGGACCGCCCCGCCGGCAGCTACCTGCTGCTGTGGCCGACGCTGTCGGCGCTGTGGATCGCAGCCGGCGGCTTTCCCGGCTGGCACCTGCTGGTCGTCTTCACGCTCGGCACCTTCCTGATGCGCAGCGCCGGCTGCGCCGTCAACGACGTCGCCGACCGCGATTTCGACAAGCACGTCAAACGCACCGCGCAGCGCCCGGTCACCAGCGGCGCAGTCAGCGTCAAAGAGGCGCTGCTGCTCGGTGCGGGGCTCGCGCTGGCCGCCTTCGGCCTGGTGCTGACCACCAATGCCGCCACCATCGCATGGAGCTTCGCCGCGCTGGCCGTCAGCATCTTCTATCCGTTCACGAAGCGCTTCTTCTCGATGCCGCAGGCGGTGCTGGGCGTCGCGTTCAGCTTCGGCATCCCGATGGCGTTCGCCGCGGTGCGCGGCGAGGTGCCGGCACTCGCCTGGGGGTTGCTGCTGGGCAACCTGTGCTGGGTGATCGCCTACGACACCGAGTACGCGATGGTCGACCGCGACGACGACCTGAAGATCGGCATCAAGACCTCGGCGATCACGCTCGGCCGCTTCGACGTGGCCGGCGTGATGGCGTTCTACGGCCTGTTCATCGCGAGCTGGTGCGTGCTCGGTGCGCAGCAGGGGCTGCGCTGGCCGTTCTTCGCCGGGCTGGCGGTGGCCGCCGGCATCGCCGGCTGGCACTGGACGCTGATCCGCACGCGCACGCGCGACGGCTGCTTCCGTGCCTTCCGGCTGAACCACTGGCTGGGCTTCGCGGTGTTCGCCGGGGTCGCCCTCCAGTCCTTGCTGTCGAGCGCCGCGCCGCCGCATGCCGGTTGATCAGGGATACAAGCCGCGTTCCTCGCGCGCAATCAGGATCCGCTCGCAGGCCACCGCGAAGGTCGCGGTGCGCAGCGTGATCTTGTGCTTCTCCGAGGTCTCGTAGATGTGGCGCAGCGCATCGACCATGATCTTGTCGAGCCGCACGTTGATCTCGTCCTCGCTCCAGAAGAAGCTGCTGAAATCCTGCACCCACTCGAAGTAGCTGACGGTCACGCCGCCGGCGTTGCAGATCACGTCGGGCACCACCAGGATGCCGCGGTCGTGCATCACGTCGTCGGCGTCGGGCAGCGTCGGGCCGTTCGCGCCTTCGAGCACCAGCTTGGCCTTCAGGCGGTTCGCACGCGCCGCGGTGATCTGGCCTTCGAGGGCCGCCGGGATCAGGATGTCGCAGTCGACGTCCCAGAAGGCCTCGTTGTCGATGCGCTCGGCGTTCTTGTAGTTGGCGATGCCGCCGTCGCGCTTCAGCACTTCCATCGTGTCGGCCATGTCGAAGCCGTTCGGGTTCACGAGCGTACCGGTGTGGTCCTGCACCGCGACCAGCTTGGCGCCGGCCTGCACGAACAGCTCGGCCGCCGAGCTGCCGACGTTGCCCATGCCCTGCACCGCCACGCGTGCGCCGTCGAGGTTCAGGTTGATGCGGCGCGCCGCCTCGCGGCCGGTCACGAACACGCCGCGGCCGGTGGCCTTCACGCGGCCGAGCGAGCCGCCCAGGTGGATCGGCTTGCCGGTGACGACGCCGGTCGCGGTGGAGCCGGTGTTCATCGAATACGTGTCCATCATCCAGGCCATGATCTGGCCGTTGGTGTTCACGTCGGGCGCCGGGATGTCGCGCTGCGGGCCGATGATGATGCCGATCTCGCTGGTGTAGCGGCGCGTCATGCGCTCCAGCTCCTTCATCGACAGCGCCTTCGGGTCGACCCGGATGCCGCCCTTGGCGCCACCGTACGGCAGGCCGACGCCGGCGCACTTGATCGTCATCCACGCGCTCAGCGCCATCACCTCCTCGAGCGTCACGTCGGGGTGGTAGCGCACGCCGCCCTTGCCCGGGCCGCGCGACAGGTTGTGCTGCACGCGGTAGCCCTCGAAGTGCCGCACCGTGCCGTTGTCGAGCTCGATCGGCACGTCGACGATCAGCGCGCGCTTCGGGCGCTTCAGCGTTTCGCCCCATTTGGCCAGCGATCCGAGGTAAGGGAGCACGCGGTCGACCTGCGACAGGTAGGTCTGCCAGGGACTATCGGCGTGCGGGGTGACATAGGACAGGTTGCTCATGCGGGTCTCCGTGGGGGAAGTCGTCATGCCCTGGCGCTGCGCAAACTCGTGGCCCACGCCGCCGGCATGGAGCGCGACTGTAGGCCCGCGGCGCCTGAATTTCTCACCGAAGCTCATGCCTCCTTTGCATGATGTGTTCCAGGCATCACATAGCTTGCGCCGCCTGAGGCACCGGAATCAACCGAATTCATCGCCCAGTTCACGCGCCCGCCGCTGCGCCGCCTTCACGGCCGACACGATCGCGCCGTGCACGTCGCTGCGTTCGAGCGAGGTGATCCCGGCGTAGGTGGTGCCGCCCTTGGACGTGACGCGCTCGCGCAACAGCGACGGCGCTTCGCCGGATTGCAAGGCCAGCGCCGACGCGCCCGCGAAGGTCGCCAGTGCCAGCTCGCGGCCCTGGTCGGCGCTCAGGCCCATGTCCTGCGCCGCCTTCATCATCGCCTCGACGAAATAGAACACGTAGGCCGGACCGGACCCGGACAGCGCGGTGACGGCGTCGAGGTCTTCCTCGCGCTCGACCCACAGCGTGCGGCCGGTGGGCGCGAGCAGGCGCTCGGCCTGCAGGCGTTCGTCGGCACCGACGGCCGGACGAGCAAACAGCCCGGCGATGCCCTGGCCGATCAGCGCGGGCGTGTTCGGCATCGAGCGCACGACGCGTTCGGTGCCGAGTGCGCGGGCGATGTCGCCGCTGCGGATGCCGGCCATCACGCTGAACTGCAATGCCGACGCGAGGTGCGTGGTGCACACGGCGGCGGCCTCCTTGAAGTTCTGCGGCTTGATCGCCCAGACCACGATGCCCGCGCGTTGCAGCACCGAGCCGGGGGCCTCGAGCGTGATCACGCCGAGTTCGCGCTGCAGCCGCGAGCGCTGCTCGGCATTCGGCTCCAGCACCAGGATGTCGCCGGGCGCGCGGCCGCTCTTGAGCAGTCCGCCGATGATGGCGCTGGCCATGTTGCCGCCGCCGATGAATGCAATGCTGTTCATGGGCCGCAGTGTAGGAGTTTCAGGCTCGCTTCAGCCGGCTGCCCACTGGCGCAACAGGCGTTCGGTGTCGCGCAAGGCGGGCTTGGCCAGCACGTGGAACGACAGCCGCCCGGGCGACGGCCAGCCGCGCGGATCGCGCCGCGTCAGCACGTCGAGATCGGCCGGGATCGCCGACTGGTTCAGGCAGCCGACGCCCCAACCGGCGCGCATCGCGGCGACCGCGCCGTGGCTGCCGGTGCAGCTGAGCTGCAGGTGGTACGGCCGCGTACTGCGGGCCAGCGCGGCCAGTGCCATCGCGCGCAC
>NZ_JBFULV010000119.1:0-17975 GCF_054049715.1 Rhizobacter sp. P5_C2
GGCAGTCGACGTGCGCGTAGTGGCGGGCAGTCGACGTGCGCGTAGTGGCGGTTCGCCGTCTCGTACTCGACGTGCGCCGTGTTGATCGTGATGCCGCGGGCCTTCTCTTCCGGCGCCGCGTCGATCTGGTCGTACGCCTTCGCTTCGCCGCCGAACTTCGCCGACAGCACCGTCGTGATCGCCGCCGTCAGCGTCGTCTTCCCATGGTCCACGTGACCAATCGTGCCCACGTTCACGTGCGGCTTGGTCCGCTCGAATTTGCCTTTTGCCATTTCAGATTCTCCGTATCAAAGAGCACTTCCAGTGCTGGGTTTAAGGTTTCCGTCGCCCACTGGTTTCGCGCGCCACTGGCATCGCGCGAAGCAGGCGACGAAGACCGGCTTCGTCTAACTGACTGAATTACTTGCCGCGTGCGGTGATGATCGCGTCGGCCACGTTCTTCGGAGCTTCGCTGTAGTGCTTGAACTCCATCGTGTACGTGGCACGGCCTTGCGACATCGAGCGCAGCGTGGTCGAGTAGCCGAACATTTCCGACAGCGGAACCTCGGCCTTGATGACCTTGCCGCCGCCAGGCATGTCGTCCATGCCCTGCACCATGCCACGGCGGGATGACAGGTCACCCATCACGTTGCCGGCGTAGTCTTCCGGGGTCTCGACCTCGACGGCCATCATCGGCTCGAGGATCACCGGGCTGGCCTTGCGGCAGCCGTCCTTGAAGCCCAGCGACGCGGCCATCTTGAACGCGTTTTCGTTCGAGTCGACTTCGTGGTACGAACCGAAGATCAGCGTGACCTTCACGTCGACCACCGGGAAGCCGGCCAGCACGCCGTTCGGCAGCGAGTCTTCGACGCCCTTGCGCACCGCGGGGATGAACTCGCGCGGCACGACGCCGCCCTTGATCGCGTCGACGAACTCGAAGCCCTTGCCCGGCTCCTGCGGTTCGATGTTCAGCACGACGTGGCCGTACTGGCCCTTGCCGCCCGACTGGCGAACGAACTTGCCTTCGACATCGGTCGCCGCCTTGCGGATCGTCTCGCGGTAGGCCACCTGCGGCTTGCCGACGTTGGCTTCCACGCCGAATTCGCGCTTCATGCGGTCGACGATGATTTCCAGGTGGAGCTCGCCCATGCCGGAAATGATGGTCTGGCCCGATTCTTCGTCGGTGCGCACGCGGAACGACGGGTCTTCCTGGGCCAGGCGGCCGAGGGCGATGCCCATCTTTTCCTGGTCGGCCTTGGTCTTCGGCTCGACGGCCTGCGAGATCACCGGCTCCGGGAAGATCATCTTCTCGAGCGTGATGATGGCTTCCGGATCGCACAGCGTTTCGCCGGTCGTCACGTCTTTCAGGCCCACGCAGGCGGCGATGTCGCCGGCCAGGATTTCCTTGATTTCTTCACGCTGGTTGGCGTRCATCTGCAGGATCCGGCCGATGCGCTCTTTCTTGCCGCGGATCGGGTTGTAGACCGAGTCGCCCGACTTCAGCACGCCCGAGTAGACGCGCACGAAGGTCAGCTGGCCGACGTACGGGTCGGTCATCAGCTTGAAGGCCAGCGCGGCGAACTTCTCGCTGTCGTCGGCCTTGCGGGTCGTGTCCTTGTCGTCTTCGTCGTGGCCCGGCACCGGCGGGATGTCGATCGGCGACGGCATGAAGTCGATCACGGCGTCAAGCATGCGCTGCACGCCCTTGTTCTTGAACGCGGTGCCGCACAGCATCGGCTGGATCTCGGACGCGATCGTGCGCGTGCGGATGCCCAGCTTGATCTCGGCTTCGCTCAGGTCGCCCGACTCGAGGTACTTGTTCATCAGGTCTTCGCTGGATTCAGCGGCGGCCTCGATCATGTTCTCGCGCCACTTCTTGGCGTCGGCCAGCAGCTCGGCCGGGATTTCCTTGTATTCGAACTTCATGCCCTGCGAGGCTTCGTCCCAGATGATCGCCTTCATCTTGATCAGGTCGATCACGCCGGTGAAATTGTCTTCGGCACCGATCGGAATCACGATGGGCACCGGGTTCGCCTTCAGGCGGACCTTCATCTGGTCGTAGACCTTGTAGAAGTTCGCGCCGGTGCGGTCCATCTTGTTGACGAACGCGAGGCGGGGCACCTTGTACTTGTTGGCCTGGCGCCAGACGGTTTCCGACTGGGGCTGCACGCCGCCCACGGCGCAGTACACCATGCAGGCGCCGTCGAGCACGCGCATCGAGCGCTCGACTTCAATCGTGAAGTCGACGTGCCCGGGGGTGTCGATGATGTTGATGCGGTGCTCGGGGTGGTTGAGCTCCATGCCCTTCCAGAAGCAGGTCGTCGCGGCCGACGTGATCGTGATGCCGCGCTCTTGCTCCTGCTCCATCCAGTCCATCGTGGCGGCGCCATCGTGCACTTCACCGATCTTGTGGTTCACACCCGTGTAGAACAGGATGCGCTCGGTGGTCGTGGTCTTGCCGGCGTCGATGTGGGCCGAGATGCCGATGTTGCGATAGCGCTCGATGGGGGTCTTGCGGGCCATGATGGCACTCCAAATGCAGGGGCCGCTCGCGGGTTCGTGGAAACCCGAAGAGCGGCCGGGGGACTGGGGACTTCGGTCTTAGAAGCGGAAGTGCGAGAACGCCTTGTTGGCGTCCGCCATGCGGTGCACTTCATCGCGCTTCTTCATCGCGCCGCCGCGGCCTTCGACGGCCTCCAGCAGTTCGTTCGCGAGGCGCTGGGCCATCGACTTCTCGCCGCGCTTGCGGGCCGATTCCTTCAGCCAGCGCATGGCCAGGGCCACGCGGCGGACGGGGCGAACTTCCACGGGAACTTGGTAGTTCGCACCGCCGACGCGGCGTGACTTCACTTCGACCATCGGCTTGATGTTGTTCAGCGCGACCGTGAAGATCTCCAGCGGGTCCTTGCCCGACTTCTTTTCGACCTGCTCCAGCGCACCGTAGATGATGCGTTCGGCGACAGCCTTCTTGCCGGACTCCATGATCACGTTCATGAACTTGGAGAGGTCAACCGAACCGAATTTCGGATCGGGGAGGATCTCACGCTTGGGTACTTCGCGACGACGAGGCATTTCTCTTCCTTTTTTCTTCAGTTGGCACGGGCATCGCTGCCTGCACCGCGGTCACCACGAAGATGCTTTCGGCACCCGGGCTTCCACTTACTCGGCCCGGCGGGATCTGCACCCGCCGCAACCGCGACACGCCATGCCGGAGCCTGAACTCCCGCGATGACGACTAGACGACGAACCAGCTTACTTGCCGGCCTTCGGACGCTTCGCGCCGTACTTGGAACGCGACTGCTTGCGGTCTTTCACGCCTTGCAAGTCGAGCGAGCCGCGCACGATGTGGTAGCGAACACCCGGCAGATCCTTCACGCGGCCGCCGCGCACGAGCACGACGCTGTGCTCTTGCAGGTTGTGGCCTTCGCCGCCGATGTAGGAAATGATCTCGAACCCGTTGGTCAGGCGAATCTTGGCCACTTTACGCAGCGCCGAATTCGGCTTCTTCGGGGTGGTGGTGTACACGCGGGTGCACACACCGCGGCGCTGGGGTCCACCCTGCAGCGCCGGGGATTTGGACTTCGTCTTCTCGACCTCACGGCCGAGACGCACGAGTTGATTGATGGTTGGCATGTTGGTAACTTGTTCCCGTTTGAAGTCACTGCCCTGACACCCAGAATCCAGAGCATTTCTGAAATTCCTGGGGTCAGGCCACTCTCGGAAGAAGCGTCACGCCCTCCCCGGGCGTGTGGCCGAACGATGGAACCGCGAGGCTGCGGGATCGTTGACCGCCCGATCGACTGGCTGATGAACCTGATGGATCCACAAGCCTTGCCGACAAAAGAGCGAAGCAGAATCTGCCGAAAAGCCTGCGATTATATTCGTAGCCCCGTACCGCCGCAAGCGAGGGCTTGATGGCCTGTCACTCGAGTCCGATGACCTCACCCGTGTTCCGCTTCGATCCGCCCCGTGCCGTGCTGGACACCAATGTCGTTCTCGACTGGCTGGTGTTCGCCAATCCGGCCGTCGCGCCGATCAGCCAGGCGGTCGAAAGCGGCCGGCTTCGATGGGTCACCACCACGGAGATGCAGGCCGAACTGGCCGAGGTGCTGCGCCGCGGGCTGCCTCGCAACCCGCCGCTGAATACCGATCACATATGGGCAACATGGAGTGCATGCGCTCACATTGAAGACATTCCCCCGCCCGCTGGCCTGGCCGCCCCGCTGCGCTGCACCGACCCCGACGACCAGAAGTTCATCGACTTTGCGCTCCACCGCGCCGACTGGTTGTTCACCCGCGACCGCGCAGTGCTGCGACTCGCCCGGCGCGCGCTTCCGCGCGGCCTGGCGATCCTGACACCCGAGGCCTGGAGCACGGCGCAGAAATAAAAAAGGGCGGCCGAAGCCGCCCTTTCTGCTCACGCAGCAATCACTTACTCGGTGGCATCGCCACCGGCTTCCGCCGGTGCTTCCTGCACGGAAGCGAATTCCTCCGCCTCCTGCATCGCGATCGCGCGGCGTTCCGCGTCGTCCATCTCTTCCTTGACGCGGCGTGCGTCGTGGAAGGCCATGCCGGTACCGGCCGGGATCAGGCGACCGACGATCACGTTCTCCTTCAGGCCACGCAGCTCGTCGCGCTTGCCCATGATGGCAGCCTCGGTGAGCACGCGGGTGGTTTCCTGGAAGGACGCGGCCGAGATGAAGCTGTCGGTCGACAGCGACGCCTTCGTGATGCCCAGCAGCACGTCGGCGTGGGTCGCCACGATCTTGCCTTCGGCCACCATGCGGTCGTTGGTGTCCAGCAGCTCCGAACGCTCGACCTGCTCACCGAGGATGTACGCGGTCTCGCCCGGGTTGACGATCTGCACGCGGCGCAGCATCTGGCGAACGATCACCTCGATGTGCTTGTCGTTGATCTTCACGCCCTGCAGACGGTAGACGTCCTGCACTTCGTCGACGATGTAGCGCGCCAGTTCCTCGATGCCCAGCAGGCGCAGGATGTCCTGCGGATCGGCCGGACCGTCGACGATCGACTCGCCCTTGTTGACCACCTGGCCTTCGTGGACCACGATGTTCTTTTCCTTCGGGACGAGCTCTTCGTAGACCTTGCCTTCCGGATCGGTGATCTGCAGGCGAACCTTGCCCTTGGTCTCCTTGCCGAACGACACCGTGCCGGTCATCTCGGCCAGCGTGCCCTTGTCCTTCGGGCTGCGCGCCTCGAAGAGCTCGGCCACGCGCGGCAGACCGCCGGTGATGTCGCGCGTCTTCTGGCCTTCGACCGGAATACGCGCCAGCACTTCGCCCGGGGCCAGGTCCTGGCCGTCGCGGATCTGGACCAGCGAGCCGATCGGGAAGCCGATCGTCACCGAGTGATCGGTGCCGGGGATCTTCACTTCGTTGCCGCTGGCGTCCAGCAGCTTGACCTGCGGACGCACCACCTTGGTCGCGCCACGGCGCTTCGGGTCGATCACGACCAGCGTCGACAGGCCGGTCACTTCGTCGAGCTGCTTGGCGACCGTGACACCTTCCTCGACGTTCTCGAACTTCGCCTTGCCGGCGAATTCCGTGATGATCGGGCGGGTCAGCGGATCCCAGTTCGCCAGCACCGTGCCAGCCTTCAGCTGCTGGTCGGGCTTGATGTTCAGGATCGCGCCGTACGGCACCTTGTGGCGCTCACGCTCGCGACCGTGCTGGTCCGCGATGATGATTTCGCCCGAGCGCGAGATCACGACCAGGTCGCCCTTGCCGTTGGTCACGTAGCGCATCGTCGAGTTGAAGCCGATGTGGCCATCGGACTTCGCATCGACGCTCGATGCCACCGCCGCACGCGAAGCCGCGCCGCCGATGTGGAACGTGCGCATCGTCAGCTGCGTGCCCGGTTCGCCGATCGACTGCGCCGCGATCACGCCGACCGCTTCGCCGCGGTTCACCAGGCCGCCACGGCCCAGGTCGCGGCCGTAGCACTTGCCGCACAGGCCGAAGCGCGTACCGCAGGTCAGCGCGGTGCGCACCTTCACTTCGTCGACGCCGGCGGCTTCGAGGCCGTCGAGTGCGTCTTCGTCGAGCATGGTGCCGCCGGTCAGCAGCTGTTCACCCGTTTCCGGGTGCTGCACTTCGATCGCGGTGACGCGGCCGAGGATGCGGTCGCGCAGCGATTCGATCACTTCGCCGCCTTCGACCAGCGCGCGCATGTTGATGCCGTTCTGCGTACCGCAGTCGTCCGCGGTGACCACCAGATCCTGCGTCACGTCGACCAGTCGACGCGTCAGGTAGCCGGAGTTCGCCGTCTTCAGCGCCGTGTCCGCGAGACCCTTGCGGGCGCCGTGGGTGGAGATGAAGTACTGCAGCACGTTCAGGCCTTCACGGAAGTTCGCCGTGATGGGCGTCTCGATGATCGAGCCGTCCGGCTTGGCCATCAGGCCGCGCATGCCGGCCAGCTGGCGGATCTGCGCCGCGGAGCCGCGCGCACCCGAGTCGGCCATCATGTAGATGGAGTTGAACGACTCCTGGTCGACTTCCTTGCCGTGGCGGTCCAGCACGCGCTGCTTGGCGAGCTGGCTCATCATGACCTTGCCGACTTCGTCACCGGTCTTGCCCCAGATGTCGACGACCTTGTTGTAGCGCTCGCCGGCGGTGACGAGACCCGAGACGTACTGCTGCTCGATCTCCTTCACTTCCTTCTCGGCGCGCTCGATCAGGCCCGGCTTTTCCTTCGGCACGAGCATGTCGTCGATCGCGATCGAGATGCCGGCGCGCGTGGCCAGGCGGAAGCCCGCCTGCAGCAGCTTGTCGGCGAACACGACCGTTTCCTTCAGACCGCACTTGCGGAACGAGGTGTTGATCAGGCGCGAGATTTCCTTCTTCTTCAGCGCCTTGTTGATGTTCGAGAACGGCAGGCCCTTCGGCAGGATCTCGGACAGCAGCGCACGCCCGACGGTGGTGTCGACGAGCTTGGTTTCCGACACGAACTCGCCGGTCGCCTTGTTCTTCGTCCACTCGGTCAGGCGCACGGCGATGCGCGCGGTGACCTCGACCGCGGCGTTGTCCAGCGCGCGTTGAACTTCGACCACATCGGAGAAGATGATGCCTTCGCCCTTGCCGTTGATGCGCTCGCGGGTGGCGTAGTACAGGCCCAGCACCACGTCTTGCGACGGCACGATCGACGGTTCGCCGTTGGCCGGGAACAGCACGTTGTTGGAGGCCAGCATCAGCGTGCGGGCTTCCATCTGCGCTTCGATCGACAGCGGCACGTGGACGGCCATCTGGTCACCGTCGAAGTCGGCGTTGAACGCAGCGCACACCAGCGGGTGCAGCTGGATCGCCTTGCCTTCGATCAGCACCGGCTCGAACGCCTGGATGCCCAGGCGGTGCAGCGTCGGCGCGCGGTTCAGCATGACCGGGTGTTCCTTGATGACTTCTTCAAGGATGTCCCAGACCACCGGCGTGCCCGATTCCACTTCCTTCTTCGCCGCCTTGATGGTGGTGGCGATGCCCATGGCTTCGAGGCGCGAGAAGATGAACGGCTTGAACAGCTCGAGCGCCATCAGCTTCGGCAGGCCGCACTGGTGCAGCTTCAGCGTCGGGCCGACCACGATGACCGAACGGCCCGAGTAGTCGACGCGCTTGCCCAGCAGATTCTGGCGGAAGCGGCCGCTCTTGCCCTTGATCATGTCGGCCAGCGACTTCAGCGCGCGCTTGTTGGCACCGGTCATCGCCTTGCCGCGACGGCCGTTGTCCAGCAGCGAATCGACCGCTTCCTGCAGCATGCGCTTCTCGTTGCGCACGATGATCTCCGGCGCCTTCAGTTCGAGCAGGCGGGCCAGGCGGTTGTTGCGGTTGATGACGCGGCGGTAGAGGTCGTTCAGGTCCGACGTGGCGAAGCGCCCGCCGTCCAGCGGCACCAGCGGACGCAGGTCCGGCGGCAGCACCGGCAGCACGGTCATCACCATCCACTGCGGCTTGATGCCCGACTTCTTGAAGGCTTCCATCACCTTCAGGCGCTTGGAGTTCTTCTTGACCTTCAACTCGGAGCCGGTCATGTCGCCGCGCAGGCGCTCGATCTCGACGTCGAGGTCCATCTCGGCCAGCAGCTTCTGCACGCCCTCGGCGCCCATCAGCGCGATGAACTCGTCGCCGAATTCGGTGCGCTTCGCGTCGTAGTCGTCTTCCGACATGATGCTGAACTTCTTCAGCGGGGTCATGCCCGGGTCGACCACCACGTAGGCTTCGAAGTACAGCACGCGCTCGATGTCGCGCAGCGTCATGTCGAGCACCAGGCCCAGGCGCGACGGCAGCGACTTCAGGAACCAGATGTGCGCGCACGGCGCGGCCAGGTCGATGTGGCCCATGCGGTCACGGCGAACCTTGGTCTGCGTCACTTCGACGCCGCACTTCTCGCAGATCACGCCACGGTGCTTCAGGCGCTTGTACTTGCCGCACAGGCACTCGTAGTCCTTGATCGGGCCGAAGATCTTGGCGCAGAACAGGCCATCGCGCTCCGGCTTGAAGGTGCGGTAGTTGATGGTCTCCGGCTTCTTCACTTCGCCGAAGGACCAGGACCGAATTTTCTCGGGCGAAGCCAGTCCGATCTTGATGGCATCGAAATGCTCATCAGGGGTGAACTGGCGGAACAGATCAAGCAAACCCTTCATGTTCTGTTTCCTTTTCTTTAGTTGCGCTCGAGCTCGATGTCGATACCGAGCGAACGAATTTCCTTCACCAGCACGTTGAACGATTCCGGCATGCCGGCCTCGATCGCGTGCTCGCCCTTGACGATGGACTCGTACACCTTGGTGCGGCCGTTCACGTCATCGGACTTGACGGTCAGCATCTCCTGCAGCACGTAAGACGCGCCGTAGGCTTCCAGGGCCCAGACTTCCATTTCGCCGAAGCGCTGGCCACCGAACTGGGCCTTGCCGCCCAGCGGTTGCTGCGTGACCAGCGAGTACGGGCCGGTCGAGCGGGCGTGCATCTTGTCGTCGACCAGGTGGTGCAGCTTCAGCACGTGCATGTAGCCGATCGTGACCGGACGCTCGAAGGCGTCGCCGGTGCGTCCGTCGTACAGCGTGGCCTGGGTGCGCGTGGCCGTCAGTCCCTTGACCTTGGCGATCTCGTCCGGGTAGGCCAGCTTCAGCATGCCGCGGATTTCCTCTTCGGCGGCGCCGTCGAACACCGGCGTCGCGAACGGCACGCCCTTGCTCAGGTTGGCGGCCATCTCGAGGATCTCGTCATCGGTCAGGTGGTCCAGGCGCTCGGTCTTGCCGCCCGACTTGTTGTACAGCTCGTCGAGGAACTTGCGCAGCTCGACCACCTTGGTCTGGGCCTGCAGCATGTCGCCGATGCGCTGGCCGATGCCCTTGCCGGCCCAGCCCAGGTGAACCTCGAGCACCTGCCCGACGTTCATCCGCGAGGGCACGCCCAGCGGGTTCAGCACGATGTCGCACGGCGTGCCGTCGGCCATGTGCGGCATGTCCTCGATCGGGTTGATCTTGGACACGACGCCCTTGTTGCCGTGGCGGCCGGCCATCTTGTCGCCCGGTTGCAGGCGGCGCTTGACCGCCAGGTACACCTTCACCATCTTCAGCACGCCGGCCGGCAGCTCGTCGCCCTGCGTCAGCTTCTTGCGCTTCTCTTCGAACGCGAGGTCGAAGCTGTGGCGCGTCTGCTCGAGCGAGTTCTTGATCGACTCGAGCTGGTTGGCCACTTCGTCGTCGGACGGGCGGATGTCGAACCAGTGGTACTTCTCGACGCTGGCGAGGTACGCCTTGTCGATCGTCGTGCCCTTGGCGATCTTCTGCGGGCCGCCGTTGGCGACCTTGCCCGACAGCAGCTTCTCGATCCGGTCGAACGCGTCGGCCTCGACGATGCGCAGCTGGTCGTTCAGGTCGAGGCGGTAGCGCTTCAGTTCATCGTCGATGATCTGTTGCGCGCGCTTGTCGCGCTGGATGCCTTCGCGGGTGAAGACCTGCACGTCGATGACGGTGCCGCTGGTGCCCTGGTCGACGCGCAGCGAGGTGTCCTTCACGTCGGAAGCCTTCTCGCCGAAGATCGCGCKCAGCAGCTTTTCTTCCGGCGTCAGCGTGGTCTCGCCCTTCGGCGTGACCTTGCCCACCAGCGTGTCGCCCGGGTTGACCTCGGCGCCCACGTACACGATGCCCGATTCGTCCAGGCGAGCCAGTTGCTGCTCGCTCAGGTTCGGGATGTCGCGCGTGATTTCTTCGGAGCCCAGCTTGGTGTCGCGCGCCATCACCACCAGTTCCTCGATGTGGATCGAGGTGTAGCGGTCGTCGGCGATCACGCGTTCGCTGATCAGGATCGAGTCTTCGAAGTTGTAGCCGTTCCAGGGCATGAACGCGACCAGCATGTTCTGGCCGAGCGCCAGCTCGCCGATGTCGGTCGAGGCGCCGTCGGCGATGATGTCCTCGGCGGAGACGGTGTCTCCGCGCTTGACGATCGGACGCTGGTGGATGTTCGTGTTCTGGTTCGAACGCTGGTACTTGATCAGGTTGTAGATGTCGACCCCGACTTCACCGGCCACCGTCTCGTTGTCGTTGACGCGGATCACGATGCGGTTGGTGTCGACGTAGTCCACGACACCGCCGCGGCGCGCAGCCACGACCGTGCCCGAGTCCTTCGCGGCGACGCGTTCGACACCGGTACCGACCAGCGCCTTCTCGGGGCGCAGCGTCGGCACGGCCTGGCGCTGCATGTTGGCGCCCATCAGTGCGCGGTTCGCATCGTCGTGCTCGAGGAACGGCACCAGCGAGGCGGCCACCGACACGATCTGCGTCGGCGCCACGTCCATGTACTGGATGCGTTCCGGCGAGGTCAGGATCGATTCGCCGTTGTCACGCGCCGAGACCAGCTCGTCGATCAGCTTGCCGTCCGGGTCGAGCGAGGCGTTGGCCTGCGCGATCACGTACTTGCCTTCCTCGATGGCCGACAGGTAGTCGATCTGCATCGTCACCTTGCCGTCGGCCACGCGACGGTACGGCGTCTCGAGGAAGCCGTATTCGTTGAGCTGCGCGTACAGGGCGAGCGAGTTGATCAGGCCGATGTTCGGGCCTTCCGGCGTCTCGATCGGGCACACGCGGCCGTAGTGGGTCGGGTGCACGTCGCGCACTTCGAAGCCGGCGCGTTCGCGGGTCAGGCCGCCCGGGCCCAGGGCCGAGACACGACGCTTGTGCGTGATCTCGGACAGCGGGTTGGTCTGGTCCATGAACTGCGACAGCTGCGACGCACCGAAGAACTCCTTCAGCGCCGCGGAGATGGGCTTGGAGTTGATCAGGTCGTGCGGCATCAGCGCTTCGGTCTCGGCCTGGCCGAGGCGTTCCTTGACGGCCTTCTCGATCCGGGCGAGGCCCGAGCGGTACTGGTTCTCGGCCAGTTCGCCCACGCAGCGCACGCGACGGTTGCCCAGGTGGTCGATGTCATCGACTTCACCGCGGCCGTTGCGCAGCTCGACGAGGATCTTCACGACGTCGAGGATGTCGTCGTTGGACAGCGTCATCGGGCCTTCCGGCACGTCGCGGCCGACACGGGCGTTGAACTTCATGCGGCCCACGCGCGACAGGTCGTACGTGTCGCCGTTGTAGAACAGCCGGTTGAAGAGCGCTTCGACGGCGTCTTCGGTCGGCGGCTCGCCGGGGCGCATCATGCGGTAGATGGCGACGCGCGCGGCCAGCTGGTCGGCCGTTTCATCGGCGGCCAGGGTCTGCGAGATGTAGGCGCCTTCGTCCAGCTCGTTGGTGTAGAGACACTGCATCTCCTTCACACCGGCGGCGCGCAGCTTCTTCAGCAGCGAGTCGGTCAGCTCGTCGTTCGCCTTCGCGATGATCTCGCCGGTGTCGGGGTCGACCATGTTGCGAGCCAGGAAACGGCCCAGCAGAAAGTCTTCCGGCACGCTGATGAACTGCGTCTCGCTCTGCTCGATCTGGCGCGTGTGGCGCGCCGTGATGCGCTTGTCCTTCTCGACGACGACGGTGCCGTTCTTGTCGGTGATGTCGAAGCGGGCCACTTCGCCGCGCAGGCGGTCGGCCACGAACTCCATCTGGGCACCGGAGTCCATCAGGCGGAAGTTGTCGAACACGAAGAAGTTCGCGAGGATCGATTCCGGGTTCAGGCCGATGGCCTTCAGCAGGATCGTCACCGGCATCTTGCGGCGGCGGTCGACGCGGAAGTACAGGATGTCCTTCGGGTCGAACTCGAAGTCGAGCCAGGAGCCGCGGTACGGAATGATGCGGGCGCTGAACAGCAGCTTGCCCGAGCTGTGGGTCTTGCCCTTGTCGTGCTCGAAGAACACGCCCGGCGAACGGTGCAGCTGCGACACGATCACGCGCTCGGTGCCGTTCACGATGAACGAACCGTAGTCGGTCATGAGCGGCACTTCGCCCATGTAGACCTCTTGTTCCTTGATTTCCTTGACCGTCTTCGCCTGCGGCGACTCGCGGTCATAGATGATCATCTGCAGCTTGGCGCGCACCGCAGCGGCGTAGGTCAGGCCACGCTGCTGGCACTCCCGCGTGTCGAACGCGGGCTTGGCCATGTTGAACTCGATGAACTTCATCTCGACGAACCCGTTGTGCGACACGATCGGGAAAGCGGAGAGGAAAGCGGCCTGCAGGCCTTCAGGCTTGCGTTTCTGCGGAGCGACGTCCTTCTGGAGGAAGGCGACGTACGACTCCTTCTGCATCGTCAGCAGGTAGGGAACGTTGAGGACACTCTCGCGCTTGCCGAAGCTCTTGCGAATCCGCTTGCGCTCGGTGTAGCTGTAGGGGGTTGCGTGCTGCGCCATATGTGATTTCTCACTCCGTATCGGGGAACAGAGCCGGGCCCAGGCCTGCTCCCGTCGGCGACTGTCTTTCGAACATTGCGTTCGACGCTTGGTGGTTGGCCACTACCAACCGCTGGCGGACAACCCCGGCATTGCACCGGAGTCCGACCAAACCCGTTCTCTGCAGTCGGATCAGAGAACACTTGAAAAGGGGGGGAAGTTCGACATTGTCGTTGCTCCCGCCTTTTCAGGTGCCCTCAGGGGGACAAACCCCTGAAGCGCAAAAGGCTGGGGCCGTGAATCGGCGCCCAGCCCGCTGCTGACCAGCCGAATTACTTGACTTCGGCCTTCGCGCCGGCGTCCACCAGCTTCTTGACAGCGGCTTCTGCGTCGGCCTTGGGCACGGCTTCCTTGACGGGCTTCGGAGCGCCGTCGACCAGGTCCTTGGCTTCCTTCAGGCCCAGGCCCGTCAGTTCGCGCACGGCCTTGATGACCGACACCTTGTTCGCGCCAGCTTCGAGCAGCATGACGTTGAACTCGGTCTTTTCTTCAACGACTGCAGCAGCAGCAGCACCGCCGCCACCGCCACCGCCGGTGGCCATGGAAGCGGCGGTCACGCCGAACTTCTCTTCGATGGCCTTGACCAGGTCGTTGAGTTCCATCACCGACATGCTGTCCAGCGAGGTCAGGAATGCGTCTTTATCGAATGCCATTTTGGTTCCTAGATATCAGGTAAAGGTTGAGAGGGTCGTCTTCAGGCCGGGACAGCTTCGGCGGCAGGCGCGGCTTCTTGCGCACCTTCACCGCGTTGCTTGGCCAGGGCGGCCAGGACGGCGGCCGTGCGCTGCACCGGTGCCATGAGCAGGCCGGCCAGCTGCGACAGCAGCACTTCCTTGCTGGGAATGCTGGCCAGGGCCTTCACGCCGTCGGCGTTCAGGACCTTGCCGGCATACGCGCCAGCCTTGATGACGAGCTTGTCGTTGCCCTTGGCAAAGTCAGCGATGACTTTGGCCGCGGCAACGGGGTCCTCGGAAAAACCGTAGATCAGCGGGCCGACGAAGCTTTCCGCGGCCACCTCGAACGACGTACCGGCAACGGCACGGCGAGCCAGGGTGTTCTTCAACACGTGAAGGTACACGCCCTTGTCGCGCGCCTGCTTGCGCAGGGTGTCAAGGTGAGCCACGGTGAGGCCACGGTACTCGGCCAGCGCCAACGTCTGTGAACGCGCGACTTGCGCGGCCACATCCGTCACCACGGCTGCTTTCTCGTTGCGATTGAGACTCAAGGTCTGCTCCTCACACATCGTGTCCGTTGGCATGAATGCCTCAGGACACACCACGATTCAGCGACCTCTGCCTTGGAACCAAAATTCCTTGCCAGTGGGATCGCCATCTGCGCGGGCGTCGGATCGGGTGTTTCCACCGTCTCGTCGATTAAGCGGCCAAAGCCGCGCCTGCGGTCTTGGATGGCCCGCTGCGACTTGCGCCGCAGCGGCCCACCAATTCATCGGACCGGCACCAGACTCGTGCCAGCCCTCGATCTGTCAGATCAGGCGGCCGTTGCCGACGCGTTGATCGAAGCGACGTCCACGCGAGCACCCACGCCCATCGTCGACGACACCGCGACCTTGCGCAGGTAGATGCCCTTGCTCGACGCCGGCTTGGCCTTGTTCAGGGCCTCGATCAGCGCGCGCAGGTTGCCCACCAGCTTGTCGGAGTCGAACGAGCGACGGCCGATGGTGCTGTGGACGATACCGGCCTTGTCGACGCGGAACTGCACCTGGCCGGCCTTGGCGTTCTTCACCGCGGTGGCCACGTCGGGCGTCACGGTGCCGACCTTCGGGTTCGGCATCAGGCCGCGCGGGCCGAGGATCTGGCCGAGCGTACCGACGATGCGCATCGTGTCCGGCGAGGCGATCACGACGTCGAAATTCAGGTTGCCGGCCTTCACTTGCTCGGCCAGATCTTCCATGCCGACGATGTCGGCACCGGCGGCGCGGGCTTCGTCAGCCTTGGCACCCTGGGCGAACACCGCGACGCGCTTGGTCTTGCCGGTGCCGTTGGGCAGCACGACGGCGCCACGCACGACCTGGTCGGACTTCTTCGCGTCGATGCCGAGTTGCACGGCCACGTCGATGGATTCATCGAACTTGGCGACGGCGCATTCCTTGACGATCGCCAGCGCGTTGTCGAGGGCGTACAGCTTGGTGCTGTCGACCTTGCCAGCGGTGGCTTTTTGGCGTTTGGTCAGCTTGGCCATGCTCAGACTCCTTCAGTGGTCACGCCCATCGAGCGGGCGGTGCCGGCGATGGTGCGAACGGCGGCATCCATGTTGGCTGCCGTCAGGTCCTTGACCTTGGTCTTGGCGATCTCTTCGAGCTGGGCGCGCGTGATCTTGCCGACCTTGTCGGTGTGCGGCTTGGCCGAGCCCTTGTCGAGCTTGATCGCCTTCTTGATCAGCACGGTCGCCGGGGGCGACTTCATGATGAACGTGAAGGACTTGTCCGCGAACGCGGTGATCACGACCGGCAGCATCAGGCCGGGTTCCAGCCCCTGGGTCTGCGCGTTGAACGCCTTGCAGAACTCCATGATGTTCAGGCCGCGCTGGCCGAGCGCCGGGCCGATCGGGGGCGACGGGTTGGCCTTGCCGGCCGGGACTTGCAGCTTGATGAAGCCGACAATTTTCTTTGCCATGATTTCTCCAATGAGGCCTGTCTTGGCGGACCGGCCTTGAGTGCTAACGCAAGGGGCTGGTTACCCTTGCTCCTCGTACCGGTGTCTCGTCACCGGCATCAACGGGATGGCCTTGGGCAAGTCGCCTTGCCGGGCCGCCATCCGGGCCCGAATTCTTTCAGGCCGTCAGACCTTCTCGACTTGCGAGAAATCGAGTTCGACCGGCGTGGCACGGCCGAAGATCGTGACCGAGACGCGCACCTTCGACTTGTCGTAGTTGACGTCCTCGATCGCGCCGTTGAAGTCGGTGAACGGGCCTTCCTTGACACGCACCAGTTCGCCCACTTCCCACTCGACCTTCGGGCGCGGCTTTTCGACGCCCTCTTGCATCTGGGTGACGATCTTCATCACCTCGGCTTCGGAGATCGGCGCCGGACGATTCTTCGCACCGCCGACGAAGCCGGTCACCTTGCTGGTGTGCTTCACCAGGTGCCAGGTGTCGTCGGCCATCTCCATCTCGACCAGCACGTAGCCCGGGAAGAAGCGGCGCTCGGTGACGGCCTTCTTGCCGTTCTTCAGCTCGACGACTTCTTCCATCGGCACCAGGATGCGGCCGAATTTTTCCTGCATGCCGGCGCGGTCGATGCGCTCGCGCAGGTTGCGTTCGACGGCCTTCTCCATGCCCGAGTAGGCATGCACCACGTACCAGCGCTTGTTGCTGGGCGGTGCGACGACCGCGGGCACGGCGTCGGCAGCGGCTTGTTCGTTGGGCTGTTGTTCGCTCATCGGGATGTCCTCAACGCTTCCAGCCCAGGATCAGGTCGTACAGCACCCATTCGAGCGTCTTGTCGGTGAACCACAGGAAGAGGGCCATCACGACCACGAAGGCGAAGACGTACATCGTCATCTGCGTCGCTTCCTTGCGGCTCGGCCAGACGACCTTGCGGACTTCGCGCGACGAGTCCTGCCCGAAGGCGATCAGCTGCTTGCCGCTTTCCGACGTGAAGAACAACGCGACTGCAGCCACCAGCAGCAGGATCAGCGCGCCGACGCGCAGCCACAGGTCCTGCTTGCCGAGCGCATAGAACGCCGCCACGGCCGCGATCACCAGCACGCCGGAAGCGGCGAGCTTGGCCTTGTCAGCACCCGTGGAGACGGTTTCGACTTGTGGATTCGACATTTCGCTCTTCAAAAAACACGTGCCGCTTTTCAGCAGCAAAGCCCGCCGGGACTGTTCGTCGCCGTGCGGGCTGCTTGGGCCACCAATCTCAACCCCACCAACTTCACCGATTGGCAGGGGCAGAGGGAATCGAACCCCCAACCTCTGGTTTTGGAGACCAGCGCTCTGCCAGTTGAGCTATACCCCTGTGGCCTTCAAACGCAAATTACTCGAGGATCTTGGCGACGACGCCGGCGCCGACGGTGCGRCCACCTTCACGGATGGCGAAGCGCAGGCCTTCTTCCATCGCGATCGGGTTGATCAGCTTCACCGTGATGCTCACGTTGTCGCCAGGCATCACCATTTCCTTGTCCTTCGGCAGCTCCACCGCGCCGGTCACGTCCGTCGTGCGGAAGTAGAACTGCGGGCGGTAGTTGTTGAAGAACGGCGTGTGRCGGCCGCCTTCTTCCTTGCTCAGCACGTACACCTCRGCGGTGAAGTGCGTGTGCGGCTTGATGCTGCCCGGCTTGCACAGCACCTGGCCGCGCTGCACGTCTTCGCGCTTGGTGCCGCGCAGCAGGATACCGACGTTGTCGCCCGCTTGACCTTGGTCCAGCAGCTTGCGGAACATYTCCACGCCCGTGCAGGTCGTCTTCTGCGTCACCGAGATACCSACGATCTCGATTTCTTCGCCGACCTTGACCACGCCGCGCTCGATGCGGCCCGTCACCACCGTGCCGCGACCCGAGATCGAGAACACGTCTTCCACCGGCATCAGGAACGCGCCGTCGATCGCACGCTCCGGCGTCGGGATGTAGCTGTCCAGCGCATCCGCCAGCTTCAGGATCGCGCCTTCGCCCAGCTCGCCCTTGTCGCCTTCCATCGCCAGCTTCGCGCTGCCGTGGATGATCGGCGTCTTGTCGCCCGGGAAGTCGTACTTGTCCAGCAGCTCGCGGACTTCCATCTCGACGAGCTCCAGCAGCTCGGCGTCATCGACCATGTCGCACTTGTTCATGAACACGATGATGTACGGCACACCGACCTGGCGGGCCAGCAGGATGTGTTCGCGCGTCTGCGGCATCGGGCCGTCAGCGGCCGACACCACCAGGATCGCGCCGTCCATCTGCGCSGCACCSGTGATCATGTTCTTCACGTAGTCGGCGTGCCCCGGGCAGTCGACGTGCGCGTAGTGGCGGTTCGCCGTCTCGTACTCGACGTGCGCCGTGTTGATCGTGATGCCGCGGGCCTTCTCTTCCGGCGCCGCGTCGATCTGGTCGTACGCCTTCGCTTCGCCGCCGAACTTCGCCGACAGCACCGTCGTGATCGCCGCCGTCAGCGTCGTCTTCCCATGGTCCACGTGACCAATCGTGCCCACGTTCACGTGCGGCTTGGTC
>NZ_JBFULV010000120.1:0-17942 GCF_054049715.1 Rhizobacter sp. P5_C2
CTCACCGCGCCGTCGAGCAGGAAGCGCCCGAGTGCCTCCCAGCGCTTGAGGCTGTAGTCCAGCCGGCCTCGATGCGACCTTCGAGCTTGAGCGCAGCGTCGTAGCCGCAGTAGTCGTCGCACGTCAGCGTGCCTCGCCATCGTGCACGACCAGCTTCACGCGCGTGCCGCGCGCGTTGGCGAAGAGATACCCGTGGTGGGCACGCGCGGCGCCGAAGACCTCGACCACTCGCGCCAGCAGGCGGTCGCCTCCGGCGCGCATGTCCACCGGCTCCGCGGCCAACTGAAGCGGCTGACCTCGGCGAAGCGAATGCGTGCCAGCCTCAAGGCGATACGACAGGCGCTGATGCGTCGCATGCACGAGCCAATCCCCGTGGTTGGTCGCCGGCTGCGGCGCGTGATCCAGGGCTACTTCAACTATCACGCCGTTCCCAGCAACGTGAACCGCCTGAGCAGCTTCCGCAAGGACGTGGCTCGGGGGTGGCTGCACGCGCTGAGGCGGCGTGGTCAACGTGGACGGATGCCATGGTCGCGGTTCAGGCAACTGGTCGAGCGCTACCTCCCAAGGGTTCGGGTGCTGCACCCGTATCCGCATCAACGCTTCACGTCATGACTCAAGGCAGGAGCCGTATGCGGTAGTGCCGCACGTACGGATCTGTGTGGGGGGCGGAGAGCAATCTCCGTCTCTACCGCGACCGTAAGGCAGGCCACAAGCACTATGGAACGTCCGTACGTCCCACGAGTTGCCGGAGTACCGCATTTCCGTGCTGCCATCCAACGGCCGCTAGGATCGCGACGTTGCGGCTAGTCACGGGTCGGCTAGTCCGATTGCACTCATCGATGCCCCAACGAATCAGCCGGGAGCGAAACTCGTCAGGTGCTTCTGGAACTACCGCCTTCAGCTTGCTAGATGGACGGTGGCGCATCTCCCTTAGGGTCAGGTAGTTCATGTGCAGTTTCTCCGCCGCAACGCGAATGGTCCACTTGACTGGTCTTCCCGCCTGCTCCAGATGGGCCTTGCGAGCGGCTGCCAGCTTTGCTTCGAGTCCGCTCAAACCGTCGCACACGTTGCGTTCACGTGAAACCCACGCTGCCATCCAAGCCGTGTCCCGAATTCGGGCTCGCGCTCTCGCATGGCGAGCCCGGCTCTCTAGCGGCTTGGTCGATGTGATCAGGAGTCGGTCTTCTTCGACACTCGGGATCGGCAGAGACGACAGAGTCCCCATGCCTTGCCTTGTCCATGCATCGAGCCATCTCCGTTTCTTCAGCAGCAGCAGCCAATAGACACTCGGTAGACGATACCGAAGCTCCGAAGGCTGCCGACCTGCGGACAGGTAGTCGATCGCAATCTGCTGGGCCTCGGAGGTGGAAATCGCAACAGTCCAGCTTTGCCGTGCCTTCCGACCTGAACTTGGGCGCCGTGTTCGTTCGCTGACCAACCGTCGCTGGATTTCGACTAGCGCCCGCTGATAGCTCACCCCGCACGCACTGAGCACTGCGACCGACAGATGCCCCCCGAGCCCATATCCGATGCTGCCGGCTGACGGGCTCTCCCTCAATACGTTCAGCCATGACCTCGCGGCTAGCGACGTTCTAAGACCATAGGCTCGATCCAGAACCGCTTCAACACTCGCTGGCGCTGCGAGGTGTTCGGCGGCAACCGCGTAGCACTTGGCAAGAACGCGAAGCGCGTCGGGATCTAACTCTCCAGGCGCTCCATGCAGCATCGCATCAGAGAAGGTGGCGAGCCCTTGCCATACCTCCCCGGCCTGCTTGCGCTCAAGGGCCTTGGCCCAAGTAGCACCGCATCTGCACCTGGGACCGACCAAGGATGGCAACAACCTCGCACAAATGGCTCGCTTGCAATCCCTGCATGCATCTTGCAGCACAAGCCCGTGATGTGGGCACGCCTGACTTCGAAGTTGATGCGTCCTGCGGATGTAGCCTACACCGTGTGTGCGCATGTCTTCATCAAGGCACATCGGGCATACGCGGAGGAATTGCGTCAGTCCACGCAGGAACACGAAGCCATGCTGACGCGTGCGCGCGTTGACTGCTCCCAACGCGATCCAGTACGGACGGGTCGAAAGATCTCGCAGGAACGTCCCTGGCTGAATCCCCAGAACGGCCGACAGTGGATCGACATACGTGCCTCCAGAAGCTGGATCAGCATCTATGCGGAAGGCCTTTGGCCTATCGAATCCCAGAGCTTCCCAAAGACGTTCCGGCGATAACAAGGCGTTGAGCGCCATGATGCGACACAGCCAAGAGCCGGCGATCTCATCAGGCAACGGCGACCGCGAATCAGGCAAACCCAGGCGCGACCAATCAACCTGTGGATCTACCGGGCCAGGAGAAGCAGGAGGGTCGCGATGCATTCGTTACCGCCTTGCATGAGGTGCTCGGCAGGAGAGGCGCAATTTCCAAAATGCCGAAACAATTGGAAGTTCGCTCCTCGCCCCCGTCAAATTCTCCAAAACAATTGTCTGCCTGCGTGACCCGGCGTGAGCCTCCTCCTCACTCCACCGTCACGCTCTTCGCCAGGTTCCGCGGCTTGTCCACATCCGTCCCCCGCGCACACGCCGTGTGATACGCCAGCAGCTGCAGCGGCACCACGTGCAGGATCGGCGACAGCGCCCCATAGTGCTCCGGCATCCGGATCACATGCAGCCCTTCGCTCGATTCGATGCGCGTGTCGGCATCGGCAAACACGAACAGCTCGCCACCGCGCGCCCGCACTTCCTGCAGGTTGCTCTTCAGCTTCTCCAGCAGCGCGTCGTTCGGCGCCACGGTCACCACCGGCATCTCGGCCGTCACCAGCGCCAGCGGCCCGTGCTTCAGCTCGCCGGCCGGGTAGGCCTCGGCGTGGATGTAGCTGATCTCCTTCAGCTTCAGCGCGCCTTCGAGTGCGATCGGGTAGTGCAGCCCGCGGCCCAGGAACAGCGCGTTCTCCTTGCGCGCGAACTCCTCGCTCCACGCGATGACCTGCGGCTCCAGCGCCAGCACCGCCTGCACCGCCACCGGCAGGTGGCGCAGCGCCTTCAGGTGCTCCTGTTCCTGCGCATCGGTCAGGTGCCCGCGCACCTGCGCGAGCGCCAGCGTCAGCAGGAACAGCCCGACCAGCTGGGTGCTGAACGCCTTCGTCGACGCCACGCCGATCTCGGCGCCGGCGCGCGTGATGTAGGCCAGCTCGCATTCGCGCACCATCGCGCTCGTCGCGACGTTGCACACCGTCAGCGTGTGCTTCATGCCCAGTGAGCGGGCGTGCTTCAACGCCGCCAGCGTGTCGGCGGTCTCGCCGCTCTGCGTGATCGTCACGACCAGCGTGCGCGGGTTCGGCACGCTGTCGCGGTAGCGGTACTCGCTCGCGATCTCGACGCTGGTCGGGATCTTCGCGATGCTCTCCAGCCAGTACTTCGCGGTCGAGCCGCTGTAGTAGCTGGTGCCGCAGGCCAGGATCAGCACCTGGTCCACGTCCTTGAAGATCTTGTATGCGCCGTCGCCGAACAGCTCGGGCGTGATGCTCTCGACGGCGTCGAGCGTGTCGGCGATCGCGCGCGGCTGCTCGAAGATCTCCTTCTGCATGTAGTGCCGGTACGGGCCCAGTTCGGCCGCGCCGGTGTGCGCCTGCACGGTGCGCACCTCGCGCTGCACCACCTTGTAGGCCGCCTCGCCGGTGCGGCTGGTGATCCACACCTTGCCGAGCTGCAGGTCGACCACGTCGCCTTCTTCGAGGTAGACGATCTGGTCGGTCACGCCGGCCAGCGCCATCGCGTCCGAGGCCAGGAAGTGTTCGCCGCTTTCCTTGCTGCCGATGCCGAGCACCAGCGGCGAGCCTTCGCGGGCGCCGATCACGCGGTGCGGCTCGTCGCGGCAGAACACCGCGATCGCGAACGCGCCGCGCAGTTGCAGCGTCGCGCGCTGCACCGCATCGAGCAGGTCGCCGTCGTACAGGTGGTCGACCAGGTGCGCGATCACCTCGGTGTCGGTCTGGCTGTCGAAGACGTAGCCCTTGGCCTTCAGTTCGGCGCGCAGCTCGTCGTGGTTCTCGATGATGCCGTTGTGCACCAGCGCGATCCGCCCGGCGGACGCCGCCTTCGCGCCGGGGCCGGCCGAGAAGTGCGGGTGCGCGTTGTGCACCACCGGCGCGCCGTGGGTCGCCCAGCGGGTGTGGGCGATGCCGGTGCCGGACTGGATCTCGTCGCTGCGCACGTTGGCCTCGAGTTCGGCCACGCGCGAGGTGCTGCGCGCCCGGCGCAGCTGGCCGTTCTGGTGGACGGCCACGCCGCAGGAGTCATACCCGCGGTACTCCAGGCGCTTCAGCCCTTCGATCAGGATCGGAACGATGTTGCGGGTGCTGACGGCGCCGACGATGCCACACATGGGAGGTCTTTCTGGTGAAACTGGGATGGGCGAATCGTAGGGAGCTTGGTGTGGTGAATGTTTGCGCAAAATTGGCATCGCTGAAATAATTCGCCGTCACTTGGAAATTTGGGTGAATTATTTCAAAGAGTGGATAGAAATGGCGGAATCAGACAGAAAACTGCACCTGGACCCCACCGACTTGAGGGTGCTGGAGCTGTTGCAGAACGACGCCTCGCTGTCCAACCAGGACCTCGCGGCCGCCGCCCACACCTCGCCGGCCACCTGCCTGCGCCGCGTCAAGCGGCTCGTGGAGGCCGGCGTGATCGAGCGGCGCGTGGCCATCCTGTCGCCCGAAAAGCTCGGCGCCGGGCTCACGGTGCTGGCCGAGATCACGCTCGATCGCCAGGGCGCCGAGCACCTCGCGGCCTTCGAGGCGCGTGCCGTGGCCGAGCCGGCGGTGCAGCAGTGCTACCGCGTTTCGCCGGGTCCGGATTTCATGCTGGTGATGCAGGCGCCCGACATGGCCGGCTACCACGCGCTGGTGCAGCGCCTCTTCACGCAGGACGCCAACGTGCGCAACGTGAAGGCCTTCTTCAACGTGCACCGCGCGAAGTTCGAGCCGCGCATCGCGCTGCCGGTCATCGCGTGAGCGCTCGCGCCCAGTTCTGCGCCCAGCGGTCGAGCGGGCCTAGTTCGTCGAGCAGCCCGAGGCCACGCGCGGTCAGCGCATAACCCTCGGGCCGCAGCTCCAGCAGCTGCGCCTCGCGCAGCTCTTTCGCACGGCTGTTCAGCAGCGTCGGTGATGCGCCGCCCATGCTCTGCTGCAGCGCGCGGAAGTTCTGCGGCTGCCCGTCGCGCAGCTCCCACAGCAGCCGCAGCGTGCCGCGCCGGCCCAGCAGGTCCAGCAAGGCCATGATCGGCCGCCCGCTGGCCGATCCGCGCACGCGCGTGCCGGGCAGCGGGGCCTTCGGTCGGGATGAGGCGGTCGTCGTCACGTCGGCGACTATGCCATGCGGGCTTCGGTGCCAAGATCGGTTTGCTACCATTTTTGTAGCAAACCAGGAGATCGCCATGGCATCGACCGAAGCCTCCCCGCGCATTCCCCCCGTTGTGCCGCCGTACGAACCCGAGCTCGACGCGCTGCTGCGCCGCATGACGCCGCCCGAGGCGGTCGACGTGCTGCAGCTGTTCCGCGTGTTCGCCCGCCACCCGCTGCTGGCCGAGCGGCTGATGCCCTGGGGCGGTTTCATGCTCGGCCGCCACGCGATGCTGTCGCTGCGCGACCGAGAGGTGGTGATCGACCGCGTCTGCGCGCGCTGCGGCGCCGAGTACGAATGGGGCGTGCACGTCGCGGCGTTCGCGAAGGCGGCCGGCTTCACACCGGCGCAGGTGGCGGCGATCGAGCGTGGCCGCGCCGACGATGCGGCGCTGACCGAGCGCGATGCGCTGCTGGTGCGCCTGGTCGATTCGCTGCACGACACCGCCGATGTCGACGACGACCTGTGGGCGCAACTGGCCGCCGTCTGGAGCGAGCCGCAGCTGCTGGAGCTGCTGCTGCTCGCCGGCTGGTACCGCGCGATTTCCTACGTCTGCAACGCGGCGCGGGTGCCGCTGGAGCGCTGGCAGGCGCGGTTCAGCGCGGAGCCTGGCGCTTGATGATCACGAGACCTTTCAAGTAGTCGCCCTCGGGGAAGGTGATCGTCATCGGATGGTCCGGTGCCGCGCCGGTGCGTGCATAGACCAGCCCGTCCACCTGCGCATCGAGCCCGGCCCCGGCGACGATCTTGTGGAACAGGTCGGGGCTGATGCCGCCCGAGCACGAGAAGGTGAACAGCACGCCGCCCGGCTCCAGCAGCATCAGCGCGAGCCGGTTGATGTCCTTGTAGGCTCGCGACGCGCGCTCGGCATGCGACACGGTCGGCGCGAACTTCGGCGGGTCGAGCACGATCGCGTCGAAGCGCCGGCCTTCCTGCAGCATCGCGCGCAAGGTCTGGTTCACGTCGGCGTCCAGCGTCTCGTGCGCCGCGTCGTCGAAGCCGTTGCGCAGCACGTGCGACCGCGCCCGCTCGAGCGCCGGGCCCGATGAATCGACGCTCGTCACCTGCGTCGCGCCGCCGGCGAACGCCGCCACGCTGAAGCCACCGGTGTAGCTGTAGCAGTTCAGCACGCGCTGCAGGCCGAAGTGCCGCACCGTGTCGGCGAACAGCTTGCGGCTGTCGCGCTGGTCGAGGTAGTAGCCGGTCTTGTGGCCCTCGGCCACGTCGAGGCTCAGCTGCCAGCCGTGCTCGCGGATCGTGACCTCGGTGGGGCCGTCGCCGCGCAGCCAGCCGGTCGCCGGGGGCAGGCCCTCGAGCTCGCGCGAAGTCGCATCGCTGCGTTCGTACAGCCGCGCGAGGCCGGTCGCCTTCAGCAGGTGATCGGCGATCGTCGCCTTCCAGCGGTCGGCGCCGGCCGACAGGAACTGCGCGCTCAGCGTGTCGCCGTAGCGGTCGACGATCAGGCCCGGCAGCCCGTCGGCCTCGCCATGGATCAGCCGCACGCCGTCGCTCGCGATGGGCAGCCGCGCGCGGATCGCGATCGCCTGCTCGATGCGCCGCAGGAAGAACGCGCTGTCGATGCGCTCGGTCTCGTCGAAGCTCCACGCGCGCACGCGGATCTGCGAATGCGGGCTGCAGGCGGCCCAGGCCAGGAACCTGCCATCGTGCGTCTGCACCCGCACCGTCTCGCCGAGGTCGGCCTTGCCGCTGGCGATGCTGCCCTCGAACACCCAGGGGTGGCGGCGCTGCAGCGAGCGCTCCTTGCCTTCACGTACTGTGATCGTCTTCATGGCCCGATTGTCGGCGACGCAGCCGACCGCCCCCCGGGATGGGGGAGACATCGACAGGCTAGGGATGTCGATCGCTCCAGGCGCCGCCTAAGTTGGTTGCAGCGCGCGGTCCGCGCGTCGTTCCATCACCTGGCTGCCAAGGAGGCTCCGCCATGCCCACGCTCAAGAACCTGGCCGTGCTCGACACGTTCATCCTCAAGTGGTTTCGCGAATGCACGCCGAAGATCCTGGTCGTCACCGACGGGCTGAACTTCAGCGCCGGCGACGATTTCGGCCTGACCCGCTTCGTCGATGCGCTGCGCACCAGCACGGTCCATGCGATGACCCCGATCGTGCGCACCGCGCTCTACACGCCGGGCTCCGGCAGCGCCGCCACGCTCGATGCCGCCACGCAGCACATCAGCAATTTCCAGTTCACCGATGCGACGCACGGCGTGCTGAAGTCGCGCTACGACGTGGTGTTCCTGCTCGCGATCACCACCGAGGGCGGTGCCGGGCTCGCGCAAGAGCCGGGCGCGCAGGCGGCGATCGTCAACTTCATGCAGCAGGGCGGCGGGCTGTTCGCCACCGGCGACCATGAAGACCTGGGCGCCGCGATGTGCATGACGATCCCCCGCGTGCAGGGCATGCGGCGCTGGGCCGCGGCCGACACGCCGAGCGGCGGCGGCATCGACCGGCTGACCACCACCGGCCCCGGAACCAACGACGTGTTCGAGTTCGCCGACCAGTCCGATGCGCTGCCGCAGCGGCTGTACGTCAACTTCCGCACCAGCTTCGGCGTCGGCGTCGCGCACCCGGTGCTGCAGGTGCCGGGCGCCGCGCCGGCGCGCGCGATCGAGGTGTTTCCCGATCACCCGCACGAAGGCGAGTGCCGCGTGCCGGCGGTGCTGACCGGCAAGCTGCCCGACGGCGTCACCGACGAATGGCCGGTCGCCACCGGCAGCACGCAGCGCGTCGTGCCGGAGGCGATCGCGCTGACGGTGTCCGAGGGCAATGCGTTCCCGGGCAAGGCGGCGGTCGCGCCGCGCTCGTTCATCCCGGTCTGCGCCTACGACGGGCAGCAGGCCGAGGTGGGGCGCGTCGTCACCGATTCGACCTGGCACCACTTCGTCAACGTCAACCTGATCGGCCTGGCCGGCCGCAACCTCACCGACGTGCACCAGTACTACCGCAACCTCGCGACCTGGCTGATGCCGAAACACGTGCGGCGCTGCTGGCGCTATCCCGTGCTGATCCGCGAGCTGGTGCGCTACCCGCTGTTCGAGGAGATCCGCCTGGAGCCGGTCGAGAAGCTCGACGGCCCGGCGTTGCATGCGCTGGGCGAGAAGGTGGAAGACGCGCTGCAGCGGCGCTTCACGCGGGCTGACGTGGCGGCGATGGTGGACGATGCGCTCGACGAGATGCTGGATGCCCGCACGCGCAAGCTGCTGGACGGCTTCCACGGCCGCTATGGCGAGGTGTCGTCGCGCGATACCGGCTTGGCCGCGCTCGGTGCGCTGACGCTCGCGACCGGCAACACCGCGCTGCAGCTGCAGGACAAGGGGGATGACGTGAAGGACGCGATCGGCCTGTTCGACGAGGCCGCAGCGAAGGCGTTGCGGCTCGGGGTGCAGCGCTACCTGGGCGATGCGCGCGAGGGCTTGCGCAGGCTCGACGAGGTGATCGGCGCGGTGCTGCGCTGATCAGGGCTTGCGCTTGGCCCGCGGGTGCGCGGCGTCGTACACCTTCGCGAGGTGCTGGAAATCCAGCTTCGTGTAGACCTGCGTCGTCGAGATGTTCGCGTGGCCGAGCAGCTCCTGCACCGCGCGCAGGTCGCCGCTGGACTGCAGCAGGTGCGACGCGAATGAATGCCGCAGCATGTGCGGGTGCACGTGCGTCGGCAGCCCGGCCTGCAGTGCGCGCCGCTTCAGCCGCGAACGCACCTGGCTGTCGGTCAGCCGCGTGCCGCGCCGGCTGACGAACAGCGCCGGCTCGCCCGGGTCGGCCAGCGTGCCGCGCAGCGCGAGCCACTGCGCGAGCGCCCGCAGCGCCGGCCCGCCGACCGGCACGCTGCGGCGCTTGCGGCCCTTGCCCAGCACCTGCGCCTCGGCCTCGGCGGCATCGACCCAGCCGGCGGCCTCGCCGCTCGCCCGCACGTCCAGCCCGACCAGTTCGCCGACGCGCAGCCCGCAGCCGTACAGCAGCTCGACGATGCACTGGTCGCGCGCGGCCAGCGCCGGGTCGGTGTCGTCGTCTTCGCGGGGCTCGGCCAGCGCCACCGCCTGGTCGACCGGCAGCGCCTTCGGCAAGGGCTTGGCCGCCTTCGGCGCGCGCACGCCATCGACCGGGTTCATCGGCACCACGCCCTCGTGGCCGAGCCAGCGGAAGAAGCCGCGCCAGGCCGACAGCACCAGCGCGATGCTGCGCGAGCCGAGCCCTTGCGAGTGCAGCTGCGCCGCCCAGCGCCGCACGTGGTGCACCTGCGTCGCGCGCAGCGCCACCGGTTGCGCCTGCGCGAAGGCCTGCAGCCGCGTGAACGCATCGCGGTACAGCACCAGGCTGCGCGGCGCGAGCCGGCGCTCGGATTCGAGGTGGACGAGGTGACGCTGCAGGTCCGCGTCGAGTGCGGCGGACGGCGCGGTCATCGGCGCAACCTTCAGGCGATCGGCAGCAGCCGCGACAGCCCGGCGCTCGCGATGTCGCCGATGCGCGACAGGAACTCGGTGCCCATGTCGGCGCTGTAGCGCGTCGGGTCCGGCGAGGCCAGCACCAGCATGCCGAAGGCCGGGTCGTCCTGGCGCACGCGCAGCGGGATCAGCGCGAGCGACATCACGGTCGCGACCTCGGCCAGCCACTGCGCCGCCTCGAAGCCGGAATTGACGCCGCAGTACGGCTGCGTGAGGCTGGCCGCGAAGCTGCGCGCGTCTTCGCTGACCGACTTGGCGAACGGCAGCACGTTGAACACCTCGGCCGCGCCCCAGATGCGGATCGCCGCCTGCGGGATCATGAACTGGTGCTTCAGTTCGGCCACCAGCACGTCGGGCAGGTCGCCGGGGTTGTGCGTCAGCATGATCGAACGCGTCCAGCGGTGCAGCTTGTCGGCGATCGAGACGTTCTCGGTGCCGTGGCGGATCATTTCGATGATGCGTAGCTCGAGGCCCTTGTGCTTTTCGCGCAGCATTTCCATCTGCCGCTCTTGCAGCGAGACCGCGCGCTGCCCGTGCGGGCTGGTCAGTTGCACGGCCGCCAGCAATTCGGCATGGCGCTCGAAGAAACCCGGCGTGTTGGCCAGGTAGTTGGCGATGTCCTGTTCGGTGATGCCTTGGATGCTCACGGGGGGCCCTTCTACGGCTTTTTACAGATGGATCACGCCGTCGAAGACGGTCGTGGCGGGGCCGGTCATCAGCACGGGCTCGTGGAGCCTGCCTGCAGCGCCTTGCCATTCGATGGTGAGCCGGCCGCCGCGCGCATCGACATCGACGCGCGCATCCAGCAGGCCCAGGCGGATGCCCGCGACCACCGCGGCACAGGCGCCGGTGCCGCAGGCGAGCGTTTCGCCGGCGTCGCGTTCGTGCACCCGCAGCCGGATGTGCGTGCGTGACAGCACCTGCATGAAGCCGGCATTCACCTTGCGCGGGAAGCGCGCGTGCTGCTCGATCAGCGGGCCCTGCGTGGCGACCGGTGCGGCGTCGACATCGGCCACCACCTGCACCGCGTGCGGGTTGCCCATCGACAGCGCGGCCACCTCGATCGTGCCGGCGCCCACCGGCAGCGGCCACACCGCGAAGCCGTTGAGCTCGCGTGGCGCGAGGCCGCTGGCGTCGAACGGCAGCGCGGCCAGGTCGAACACCGGGGCGCCCATGTCGACCGTGACCCGGCCGTCGGCCTGCAGGCGCAGTTCGAGCACCTGCCGGATCGTCTCGACGCGGATCGTTGTCTTGTCGCTCAGTTTCTTGTCGTGCACGAAGCGCACGAAACAGCGTGCACCGTTGCCGCACTGTTCCACTTCGTCACCGGTGGCACCGTTGAAGATGCGGTAACGGAAGTCGATGCCGGGCGTGTTGCTGGCCTCGACCACCAGGATCTGGTCGGCCCCGACGCCGAAGCGCCGGTCGCCCAGCGCGCGCAGCTGCGCGGCATCCAGCGCGAGCGGCGCGGTGGTGGCATCGAGCACGACGAAGTCGTTGCCGGCTCCCTGCATCTTCGTGAACTGCACTCTCATGGGCGGCGATTATCGCTGCCGCGCCGTGACAGCGGTCACGGCAGGGTCGCCGTTCATCCGGGCCATCTGCCCGCCAGATGCGGGTTTCTCGAAAACATCTGGCCGCCTGCAAAAGGCCTGCACAAAGCCTGCACAGCATGCCGGGCCATGCCGTGGGCGAATCCTCGCGCCGGCTTCCACCTGGGAGAAACGATGGACATGAACCACCCCTTTGCTGCCTGTGTCGCTGTCGACGAGGCCGCTGCCTGCCGCCGGCCGCTGACGCGCGCCCCCGCCGTGCGGCTGAAGCCCGTCCGGCGACGACCGCCGCGGTCCTGTGCCTGCACCTGCGGCCGTGGCCGGGCGCACCCGTGGCGAGCCGACAAGCGCTGGCGCCTGGGCGGCGCGCCCTGCCTGATCCTTCGTCGGGAGCGCGTGCCATGCTGAAATTCCTGAAGCGACTTCGCCGCCGGTTCGACGAGCCCGAACCGCTGTGCGTGCAGGCGGCCGTCGAGACCGCATGCTTGCCTGCCCTGGCCCCGATTCCGGCCGAGCCGGCACCGCAGCAGGGCGACGTGTCGGTCGTCGACTGGCTGCGCCTCGTGCTCGGCCACCTGCGCACCGAGGAGCGGCATCGCCTGCAGCAGCGCGTGCTCAACAACCTGCGCTTCGGAGACAGCCTGCCGAAGGCGATGGTCCATGCGATGCTGAACGAAGGCGGGCAGCAGGACGGCCAGTGGGCGATGCTGCTCGTCGGCGTGAACGCGGTCGAAGACATCGAGCGGCAGGGGCGCGAGCTGGCGCGGTCGGCCGGCATCGCCGCGGTGTACGGCTGGGAGTGGCACGAAGGCCATGGCCGCACGACGCGCCCCGCGATGTTCGCGTTGCACGCCTGGCTGCTCGGGTTCGGCTATTCGCTGCTGCAGATGGACACCGGCCGCCAGGAGCATTGCATGCTGATGACCAGCGCGGCCGACGCCGAGACCGCGATCCGGCTGGGCGCCGCGCTCGGGTTGCAGCTGACGCTGCCACGCAGCGACTGAGCGAGTGACCGTGGGGCCGCGGCCGGTGCCGTCTGCCGGTCGCGGCCTCAGTACCTTGGGCTCAGTGCCTCGGCCTCGGTACCTCGGTCTCAATACAGCGACGGCTCGCCCGCCGGCCGCGTCTTGAAGCGCTTGTGCACCCACAGGTACTGTGCCGGGTTCTTGCGGATCTCGTCTTCGATCCAGCGGTTCATCGCCGCGGTGTCGGCGACCGCGTCGTCGCTCGGGAAGTGCGTGAACGGCTCGCCGAAGCGCACCCGGTAGCCCTGGCCGCCGGGCAGCATCTCGGCGATCACCGGTTGCACCACCATGCCGAGCGCGCGCGCCATGCGCGACGGCGCCAGCAGCGTGGCGGCGGGCACGCCGAAGAACGGCACGAACGCGGCATCGCGTTCGCCGAAATCCATGTCGGGCAGGTTGAAGAAGGCGTGCCCCTTGCGGATCGCGCGGATCAGCGGCAGCGCCTTGTCGCTGCGCGGAAAGATCTCGGCATGGTCGCCGAAGCGCATGCGGCCCTTGCGGATCGCGGCGTCCATCAGCGGGTTGCTCTGCTGCTGGTACATCGAGCAGGCCGGGTGGTGCTGGAACAGCAGCGTGGCCACGCCCGCCACGTCCAGCCCCATGAAGTGCGGCACCAGCCACATCACCGGCCGCGGGCTGTGCTCGGCGAGCTTCACGTCGCCTTCGACGTGGATGATCCGCTTCAGCTGGTCCATCGGCGCGTACCAGAGCAGGCTGCGCTCGAGGATGCTGCGCCCCAGCCAGCGAAAGTGCTCGCTGGCCAGCGCGAGCCGCTGCGCCGGGCTCCAATCGGGGTAGCACAGCGCGAGGTTGCGCAGCGCGACGCGACGCCGCGAGCGTGCCAGCACGAACAGCAGCCGCCCGAGGCCGCGTCCCAGTGCGGCGAGCAGCGGCAGCGGCAGCCAATGCAGCAGCCACATCGTTCCCAGCAGGAGTCGGGTTCCCATCGTCTGTTCGTCAGTTCTTTTCTGCGGCGTCCGCCGGATGTTCGCGCGGCACCTTGTATCGGTTGTAGCCCCACAGGTACTGGCCGGGGCACTGCAGTATCAGCTGTTCCATCGCCCGGTTGACGGCCGTGGCCGCTTCGGTCGGGTCGTCGGGCAGCGTGCCGGGGAATTCGAAGAAGCGCTGCAGGTAGCCGGCGCCGTGCGGCAGCCGCTCGCCCCAGGTCAGCAGCAGCGCGGCGCCAGTCTGCTGCGCGAGCCGCGCGGCCAGCGTCATCGTGTAGGCCGGCTTGCCGAAGAAGGGCGCCCACACGCCCATGCCGTCGGGCGGCACCTGGTCGGGCAGCAGGCCGACCATCTCGCCGCGGCGCAGCGCACGGATCATCTGGCGCACGCCCGACAAGGTGGCCGGCACCGCCTGCAGGTGCGGGCGATCGCGCGCGGTTTCCTCGAGGCGGCGCAGCCAAGCCTGGCGCGCCGGACGGTACAGCACCGTGATCGGCTGGTGCGAGCCCCAGCGCTCGGCGATGGCCTGGGCGGTGACCTCGAAGCAGCCCATGTGCGGCGTCAGCAGCAGCACGCCCCGGCCGGATTCGAGCGCACGCGCCAGCAGCGGCTCGCCTTCGAAGCGCACCAGGCCGAGCACCGACCGGTCGACCGGCCGCAGCCACAGCTTCGGAAGCTCCATCACCATGCGCCCGGCCGACGCGATCGCCGGCTGCCACTGGGCCTTCGCCAGCCCCGCCTGGCTGGCGTTGTCGACCATGCGGCGCCGGTAGCTGCCCGACACCGCGTAGCCCAGCCAGCCGAGCACGCTGCCGAGATGATGCAAAAAGCCCAGTGAAAGGCCGGCAAACCAGCGCAGTAGGGTCGACATCTGTTCCTATAATCCCGCCATCGCCGAGTTATGAACTACTTGCGGGGCGATTCAAAAAATTCTGCTAAAGCGTTCGCCGCTCGATGAACCCTCAAGTCCGGCAACGCGTTTTTGCAACCTTGCTGGAGTTTAAGAGTGTCGAACGACTTCCTTTTCACGTCCGAGTCCGTTTCCGAAGGTCACCCCGACAAGGTGGCTGACCAGATCTCCGACGCCATCCTCGATGCGATCTTCAAGCAGGACCCGCGTTCGCGCGTGGCCGCCGAGACGCTGACGAACACCGGACTGGTCGTGCTGGCCGGCGAGATCACCACCAACGCGCACGTCGACTACATCCAGGTCGCGCGCGACACCATCAAGCGCATCGGCTACGACAATACCGAGTACGGCATCGACTACAAGGGCTGCGCGGTGATGGTCTGCTACGACAAGCAGTCCAACGACATCGCGCAGGGCGTCGACCAGGCGAGCGACGACCACCTGAACACCGGTGCCGGGGACCAGGGCCTGATGTTCGGCTACGCCTGCGACGAGACACCGGAGCTGATGCCCGCGCCCATCTACTACGCGCACCGCCTGGTCGAGCGCCAGGCCCAGCTGCGCAAGGACGGCCGCCTGCCGTTCCTGCGCCCCGACGCGAAGAGCCAGGTGACGATGCGCTACGTCGACGGCAAGCCGCACAGCATCGACACCGTCGTGCTGTCGACGCAGCACAGCCCGGACCAGAGCGAGACGCCGAAGAAGATGAAGGCCTCGTTCAACGAAGCCATCATCGAGGAGATCATCAAGCCGGTGCTCCCGAAGGAGTGGCTGAAGGACACCAAGTTCCTGATCAACCCGACCGGCCGCTTCGTCATCGGCGGTCCGCAAGGCGACTGCGGCCTGACCGGCCGCAAGATCATCGTCGACACCTACGGCGGCGCCTGCCCGCACGGCGGCGGCGCGTTCTCGGGCAAGGACCCGAGCAAGGTCGACCGCTCGGCCGCCTATGCGGCGCGCTATGTCGCGAAGAACGTCGTCGCGGCCGGCCTGGCGCGCCAGTGCCAGATCCAGGTGGCGTACGCGATCGGCGTGGCCCGCCCGATGAACGTGACGGTTTACACCGAAGGCACCGGCGTGATCTCCGACGACAAAATCGCCGCGCTGGTCAACGAGCACTTCGACCTGCGTCCGAAGGGCATCATCCAGATGCTCGACCTGCTGCGCCCGATCTACGAGAAGACCGCTGCCTACGGCCACTTCGGTCGCGAAGAGCCGGAGTTCAGCTGGGAAAAGACTGACAAGGCGGCTGTGCTGCGGGCTGCGGCCGGGCTGTAAGACAGGCTGCGCTCCGTGCGGTAGTGCGCGGAGCCTCGCCGAGCATCGTTGCCGCCGCTACAGGCCGCAGCACGGTCGCCGATAAGCAGGCCGAAGGCGTCGACATCGGCGTCATCGGCCCTGCCCATGTCCGTTGTTCCTGCCGCCACTTCCTCGCTGACCATCCTCGTCGTCGACGACCAGCCTGCCGTGCGGGTCGCACTCGTCGCGCAACTCGATGCGCTCGGCCACCGCGTGCTCGAAGCCGGTGACGCGACCTGGGCGCTGGACCAGTTCCAGCGCCACCAGCCCGACCTGGTGCTGCTCGACGTGGTGATGCCCGGCCACGACGGCTACTGGCTGGCGCGCCAGATGCGCCAGGCGGAGTCCGGCCGCTGGACGCCAATCATCTTCCTGTCGGCGCGCGACCAGGAACAGGATCTGTGGAAGGGCATCGAGAGCGGCGGTGACGACTACCTGGTGAAGCCGGTGTCGACCGTGGTGCTGGCCGCCAAGCTGCGCGCGATGAGCCGGCTGCAGCAGATGCAGGCGCAGCTGATGCAGGTGTCGTCCGAGTTGCGCACCGCGAACCAGCGGCTGCAGCACCTGAGCGAGCTCGACGAGCTGACCGGCCTGATCAACCGCCGCGGCTTCGACCGCCTGCTGCATGCCGAGATCGGCGCGGCGCGCCGCGAGCAGCAGCCGCTGACGCTGGTGTTCTGCGACCTCGATGCGTTCAAGCCCTATAACGACACGCTCGGCCATGTGCAGGGCGACGATTGCCTGCGCCGCATCGGCGCGCTGCTGCGCGACGCCTGCCACCGGCCGCGCGACCGCGCGACGCGCTACGGCGGCGAGGAGTTCGCGCTGATCCTGCCGAACACGCCGAAATCCGGCGCGATGACCTTCGCGCGTGCGGTCCGCCGCATGCTGGCCGGCGTGGCGCTGCCGCACCCGGCCTCGCCGGTCGGCGGGCTGGTCACGCTGACCGGCGGCATCACCACCTGCATCCCCGACGCGCAGACCACCACCGAAGGCATGGTGATGCGCGCCGACCAGGCCTTGTACGCCGCGAAGGCGCAGGGGCGGGATCGCTTCTTCAGTTTCGAGATGCAGCTGGACACGGTGGAGCAGCTCGCGCAGTAGTGTCAGCAGGCCCAGGCCAGGCGCTTTGCTCGCGCGGGCGGATGACGCATCATCCGGCCCCATGCCGATCACGCTCGACCACCTGCGGCGCTATGCCGTCGCCCGCACGCTCTTCAAGCCGACCACGCTGCTGCGCGCGATCCGCCAGCTGGGCTTCCTGCAGGCCGACCCGATCCGGTCGCCGGCGCGGGCGCAGGACCTGACGCTGCGCCACCGCGTCAAGGGCTACCGCGCCGGCGATCTGGAGCGCCGCTACGCGAAGCTGCCGGTCGAGGAGGACTGCCTCGTCAACTACGGCTTCCTGCCGCGCGAGCACCTGGCGCTGATGCACCCGCGCATCGCGAAGACCGCGTGGGATCGCGCGACGCAGCGCCGCGCAGCCGACGTGCTGGCCTTCGTGCGCGAGCGTGGCCGCGTGCACCCGCGCGAGGTCGACGAGCACTTCGCACACGGCCGCATCACCAACTACTGGGGCGGCTCGTCGAACGCGAGCACGCACCTGCTCGACGGCATGCACTACCGCGGCATGCTGCGCGTCGTGCGGCGCGATGCGGGCATCCGCGTCTACGAGGTGGTCGAGCATCCGCCGGCCGACGAGAGCCCGGCCGAGCGAACGCGCCGTGCCGCCGCGCTGCTGGAACTGATCGTGCGCAAGTACGCACCGCTGCCGGCGCGCAGCCTGACCCACCTGACCGGGTTGCTGAACTACGGCGCGCCGCACCTGAAGGCGCAGACGCAGGCGGCGATGAAGCTCGCGCGCGAGCAGCTCACGAGCCTGCAGCTCGATGGCGTCACCTGGTACTGGCCGGCCGACGAGAACCCGGCCTCGCGCCGCCATGCGCCCGACGACGCGGTGCGGCTGCTCGCGCCGTTCGACCCGGTGGTCTGGGACCGCATCCGTTTCGAGCTGTTGTGGGACTGGGCCTACCGTTTCGAGGCCTACACGCCGCAGCCGAAGCGCAAGTTCGGCTACTACGCGCTGCCGCTGCTGTGGCACGACCGCGTGATCGGCTGGGGCAACCTGTCGGTGGTCGGCGGGCAGCTGAAGCAGCAGTTCGGCTATGTCGACGGCCGGGCGCCGCGCGATCCGGCGTTCAAGGCGGGGCTGGCCGACGAGATCGCGCGCATGCGCCATTTCCTCGGCGTGGACTGATTCACGCCGCCGGCAACGGCCGCTGCCGCGCGGCGAGCGATGCCGCCAGCGCCAGCACGCCGGCCGATGCGGCGAGCCCGGCGCGCAGACC
>NZ_JBFULV010000121.1:0-17936 GCF_054049715.1 Rhizobacter sp. P5_C2
GGCCGACAGCCGGGCCGCCCGCGAGGTCGAGCTCGGCCTGCGGCTCGCGGCGGGCGACGAGCGCGGCGCGTTGCGCGCCCGCTCGCACCTGGCCGACCTGGCACTCGCGATGGGCGAGGTCGACGACGCGGTGTACCTCGGCCACCAGCTGGTCGATTCGCTGCGCGGCAAGCGCGCGCCGGCAACGCTTTGCACGGCGCAGCTGAACCTGATGCAGGCGCTGCTGGTGCGTGGGTCGATCGACGATGCGGCAGCGCTGGCCCACGACCTGGTGCAACTGGCGAGCGATTGCGGCTTGCTGTGGCAGGCGATCGATACCTTGGCGTGGCTGGCTGCCTGCCGCAACCGGCTCAAGACAGCGGCGCAGCTGGCCGCCTGGTCCGATGCGGTGTACCGGCATCGCGACGAGCCGCGGGCCGGGCAGCGTGCACAGGCGAGGCAACAGCTGCAGCCCCTGCTGGCCGCGCTGACCCCGGCGGCAGCGGACCTTGCGTCCATTGCGGGCGCGCGCCTCACCGAGAAGGCAATCGTGTCGTTGTGGAATGGCACGTCGGCCGGCGATTGAAGCGCTGGCGGATTCACCTTTTCGCCAGCCACGATGCACGGCGCCCGCGCGAGGCGGGCGCTCGACCGGACGAACGTGACTCAGGTGTTGTCGTCTTGAATCACCGGAGCACCCGTCACGGCCCGCAATTCATCACTCGACAATTGCCGAGGCCAGGTCATTCACCTGGTGTCGTTCTGGACGACAGGCCCGCCGCACACCGCCCGGAGTTCGTCCGGATCGAGTTCTCGCGTCGAGGAAGGTGCCTGCATGGGTTCGGTGCTCGGTACATCCGCCGCCAGACCGTCCAGCTCGCCGTTCACGTTGACCAAAGGTGTCATTTCTGCTCCGTGTTGAGTTGAGGGGAAAGACGGCGCGTCGGGAACCCGGCGCGCCTGTCGAAGTATCGACGACAGGTCGGACAGCTCAGCGGTTTTTGTTCTGGATCACGGGATCGAAGCTGCCGGTCAAGCCCGAGGCGATTTCGCGGACATGGCCGACCTGGCGCTGGCGATGGGCGAGGTCGACGAGGCGGTGTACCTCGGCCACCAACGGGTCGATTCGCTGCGCAGCAAGCGCGCCCCGGCGCCGCGGCGAACCGGAGGGGATCCGGCGCTCGCCGCGCCGGGAGACGGTGCAATCGATGATCGACTCGCTGCCGCCCGCCCTGCGTGCCGAGTCGACGTCGACCGGTGCCGCGCTGGGCGAGGCCGACGTCGTGGCGCTGTGGGACAGGGCAACGGCTGCCTGAGGGCCCGGCCTCGGTGAGAAGCCTCCCCCGGGCAGCCGCGGATTCAGGTGTTGTCGTTCTGGATCACCGGATCGAAACTCGCCTTGTCCGTCGGACCATTCAAGCCGGTCTGCTTGATGAACACGGTGTACGAATACGCCTCGCCGTTGTTGTTCAGGTTGCTCACCAGGCAGCGGCTCGGGTCCTGCGGGTCGATCATCGGCGTGCCGAACGGATTCCCCGACAAGGTGTTGAAGATGACGGGCGGGTTGTCGAATTCCATGTTCTGGGTGACCAGCGAGAACACGATGGTCAAGGGCCCCGCGCCGTAGTCCGCCATGTAGAGCACCTCGGGCGTCGCGCTGGCCTTCAATTTGTTGTCTATGTCGCGAAAGCCCACGACGCGGACGATGGGGGTGCGCACTGCGCTCGGATTTTCACTCATGACCTGGCTCCTGATGAAGGGTTGGAGACCGCACTGCCGCCCCGCGCGGCACGCAGCTTGTTGGCAAACTCGACATACGCGGGGTGTCGATAGGTGGAACGTTCGATCCGCTCGGCCAGGGCATGGGCCGCCGCGAGATCCCCGAGGCGGAACTTCGCCCAGGCGAGCGGGGTGAGGATCGCGCCATCGGCCATGTCGGCAAAGGGCGCCAGCTCGTCGGCGGCGCGCCGCCACGCGGCGCGTGCCGCGTCGGGGTCGTCCTCGGCTCGCAACTCGCCCAGGCCGAGCGCCGCCTGGGCGACGAACACAGCATGCTTGGCGCGGTCCGGCGTGCCGGCGCCCAGACGCGCCGCGGGATCGTTGAGGAAACTGTCGATGCGCACGGCCACCGCCGATCGATCCTTCGGCTCGGCCAGCTGCGCCGCCAGTGCCAGCTCGCGCGCGCGCAACCGCACCGCGTAGAGCGGGTTGCTGCTGTTGGTCGAGCGCACCTGGGCACCGCATTCGGAGGCCTGCGCCCACTCGCCGCGGGCCTCGGCCACGCGCTGCCGGGCGAGCAGGACCTCGGCGACGCGCAGCCGGGCGAAGCAGGCGTCGCCCTTCCAGAAAAGATTGGCCGGGTCTTCGTTCGACAGCCTGTCCGCGATGCGCAGGCTGGCCGCCGCATCCTCGGTGGCCTCGGTGGGCCGCCCCAGCGCCAGCTGGTACTGGCTGGTCGCGTTGAGCGCATTCTGGATGCCGCGCTGTGCCGTCTTGTTCCTGTCGACCTCCGGCATGCCGCGGAACAGCGCCAGCTTCTCGCGCTGCTCCGCCAAGGCACGCTCGTAGTCGCCCAGCATCTCGTAGCCGATCGCGCGCCAGCCGAGCGCCTGCGCCAGCTCGAACCTCACCGCCGGCCGGCTCTGCGCGATCTGCTGCAGGAGATCGCGTGCCGCCTGCAGCGATTCGAGGGCCGGCCCCGGCCGGTTCGTGCCCAGCAGCACAGTGCCCAGGTTGACATGCGCAAAGGCGACCTCGGCGCGCCAGTCCAGGTTGGACGGGTCGATGCGCACCAGTTGCTCCGACAGCGTCCGGTACTCCGTGAGCCGGGCCTCCGCGGTGCGCACGTCCCCACGCTTCCACGCCGCCTGGCCGACCCAGAACACGCTCTGCGCATGCTCGAACAGGCGCTGGCTGTCGCCCGGCGCCTGGGCCAGCAACTGGGCCGTGGTCTGCGCCGCGCGCTCGAACACCTCCTGGGCCTGCGCGGCGTTGCCGCGCAATTGCCGGATCTCGCCGATCAGGTGCATCGCCCTCGACCGGTGCCCGAGCGCGGTCGAATCCAGCACCTCGGCCTCCTGCGCGCCGTAGTACGCGAGCGCCTTCTCGCCCACCGAATCCAGCACCTCCAGCCGGCCCACCGGCTCCAGCTTCTTGCGCAGGTCGCCGAGCATGAACTCGATCAGGCCCTCGGCCTGCGCGCGCTGGTGCTGCGCCTCGTTGCGCGCCCGCACCGCCAGCACCGCGAGCAGCGCGAACACCACCACGCCGACGGCCGAGGCGCTCGCGATTCCCGCCAACCAGCGCAGCCGGCGCTGCGTGTCGCGCTGCACCAGGTCGTCGAAGCCGACGCCGACCATGCCGGCCAGCAGCTTCAGCGCCGCGCGGCGCGGGCCGTCGCCCTCGGCGCGCTGGTCGGCCGCGATCGGCTCCAGCGGTTCGCCCTCGGCCCGCCCATCGGCCGTCAGCGCGAAGCGCAGCGCAGGCGGGAAGCACTCGCTCGCCTCGCGGCCCGGCGTGTTGCTCGCGAACGGTTCGCCCGCGGCGATCAGCGCCAGCACCCGGCCTTCGCCATGCAGGCGCTTGAACTCGATGATCTCGCGGTTGACCCACGGCGATCGCGCCGCGTCCGGCGAGCAGACGACGATCAGCCAGCGGCTGGCCGCGAGCGCCTCCTGCACGCTCGCCTTCAGGTCGGCGCCGGCGTTCAGCTCGTCACGGTCGCGGAACAGCGGCGACAACCGCGCCGGCACCGGCCCCTGCGGCGTCGCGCGCCCGACCAGCCGCTTCGGCAGGCGGTAGGTCTCGAGCTGCCGCTGCAGTCGGCGCGCCACCAGCTTGTCGTGGTGGCTGTAGCTGATGAACGCCCCGTAGCGGGGCGAAGGGGCGGTCGGCGAGGCGGGCAGCGAATCCTCGGCGCTCATCGCCGCGTGTCCCGCACGTGCGCGAGCACCGCGTCGAGCCGGCGGCGGTCGCAGCTCTGCTCCAGCGTGCCGCCGGCGCGCGGCCACAGCAGCCGCGGGCGCTGGCGCGGCCGGGTCGACAGGTGCAGCACCGGGATGCGGCGCCGGACGGCTTCGTCGACCACGTCGGCGGTGCCGCCGGTGCCGCGTGACGGCGCGCCGTCCCACAGCGCGAGCAGCAGGTCGGCGCGGTCGAGCAAGGCATGCCCGGCGCGCAGGTAGGTGCGCCCGGCCACGCGCAGCGGCMCGCGCAGCTCGGTGATGCGCGCTGCGTCGTCGAGCAGCGCCCGGTACTCGCGGCGCGATGCGGCGCTGCTGAAGCCGCGGGCGTAGTCGTCGCGCGGGCGCGGCAGCACCGCGTGCAGCGTGTAGCCGACCTGCAGGCCGAGCCGCGCGAGGTGGCGGTCGCTGCCTTCGGCCAGGTTCGACAGCAGCACCGGCTCGATGCAGCGCGATGCGCTCGCCAGGTGGGCGAGCACCGGCTCGATCTGCGGCGTGATCAGGTCCAGCTGATGTTGTGAGATGCGATTCAAGCGATGCCCCGTGACACCGACGTGCAGCCCCCTCGCCGGCTGCCGCTTGTGGCACGGTGCCGGCATCGCGATCCCCTCGGGCTCCCTCACGTCGCTACTGCAGAACGGCACAGGTCAGTCCAGTTTTTCCTTCACTGCGGACATGGCCTCGTCCCCGAGCATAGGGCGCGTTGACCCCGTGCCGGATGACTGCGTGGTGCGTGCATGGCCGGCAGCGGTGGGAAGTGCGCAAGAAATCACGAGTGGCGCCGGCGTCGCGAGCGCATGGAAGCCCGCGAACAGCGCTGCGACCCCGAGAACGGCCGCGGCAAAACGCAGCTGGGGGGTGTGCAGGATGAAGAGCGGGCGCATCGGTTTCATGGCCCCGATGGTCGGCGCTGCACCGGCCTGCCGTCCTGAAGCGCGGCTGAATTGTCCTGAAGCCGCGAAGGCCGCCGCTGTCCCTGGGCGGACAGCGCGGCGGCGGGCAAGCTCCTAAGATCGGCGGCCATGTCGTCCCCCTACCTCCCCACACGCCCCGGCCGCAGCCGCTTCGTCGACCTGCGCGGCCTGCGCTACCACCTGCACGAATGGGGCGACGCCGGCCAGGCCAGCCCCGCGCGGCCGACGCTCGTGATGCTGCACGGCTGGATGGACGTCGGCGCGTCGTTCCAGTTCGCCGTCGATGCGCTGGCGGCGATCGAAGGCGCCGACCGCCACGTGATCGCGCCCGACTGGCGCGGCTTCGGCCTCAGCGACCCGGGCGGCGGCGACTGCTACTGGTTCCCCGACTACCTCGGCGACCTCGATGCGCTGGTGGATTCGGTGGCAGGTCCGGCCGCCGCGATCGACCTGCTCGGCCACAGCATGGGCGGCAACGTCGCGATGGTCTATGCCGGCGTGCGGCCCGAGCGCATCCGCCGGCTCGTCAACCTGGAGGGCTTCGGCCTGCCGGCCACCCGCCCGGCGCAGGCGCCGAAACGCTACCTGCAATGGTTGGACGAGTTGAAGCAGCCGATGGAACTGCGCCCCTACGACAGCCTGCAGGCGGTCGCCGACCGGCTGCGCAAGACCAACCCGCTGCTGCGCGAGGACCGCGCGGCCTGGCTGGCCGGCCACTGGTCGCGCCAGGCCGAGGACGGCCGCTGGCACATCCTCGGCGACCCGGCCCACAAGCGCGCCAACCCGGTGCTCTATCAAAAGGACGAGGTGCTGGCCTGCTGGCAGCGCATCGCCGCGCCGCTGTTGTGGGTCGAGGGCGACCGCACCGACGTCTCCAAGTGGTGGGGCGACCGCTACCCGCGCAGCGACTTCGACGCCCGCCTCGCGCAAGTGCCGCAGGTCGAGCGCCAGGTGCTGTCGCCGGCCGGGCACATGCTGCACCACGACCAGCCGGAGGCGCTGGCCGCCCATCTGGCGCGTTTCCTCCAGGCCTGACCGGCCGCCTCGCCCGTGCGGGCATGCGCTGCGTGCGAAAATCCCGCGATTCACAAAACACACACGGGAACTGCACCATGGACGTCGAACACATCAATGCCATCGGCAACACCCTGGCCGACCTGACCGAGCGCACGGTCGGCCTCCGGGGGTATCTTTGACTACGATCGCAAAGCACTGCGACTGAACGAAGTCAACGCCGCGCTCGAGAACCCCAAGGTCTGGGACGAGCCGAAGCGCGCGCAGGAGCTGGGGCGCGAGAAGCGCACGCTCGAGCAGGTCGTCGAGACCATCGACCACCTGACCGGCAACCTGGCCGACAACTCCGAGCTGTACGAGATGTCGAAGGCCGAGGGCGACACCGACGGCCTGCAGGCCATCGAGGCCGAGACCGCCAAGCTGGCCGAGATCGTCGACGGGCTCGAGTTCCGCCGCATGTTCAACAACCCGGCCGACCCGCTCAACTGCTTCCTCGACATCCAGGCCGGCGCCGGCGGCACCGAGGCCTGCGACTGGGCCGGCATGCTGCTGCGCCAGTACCTGAAGTACGCCGAGCGCAAGGATTTCAAGGCGACGGTCGAGGACCAGTCCGACGGCGAAATCGCCGGCATCAAGAGCGCCACGATCAAGATCGAGGGCGAGTACGCGTTCGGCCTGCTGCGCACCGAGACCGGCGTGCACCGCCTCGTGCGCAAGAGCCCGTTCGACTCCGCGGGCGGGCGCCACACCAGCTTCGCGAGCGTGTTCGTCTACCCCGAGGTCGACGACACGATCGAGATCGACATCAACCCGTCGGACGTGCGCACCGACACCTTCCGCGCCAGCGGCGCCGGCGGCCAGCACATCAACAAGACCGATTCGGCGGTGCGCCTCACGCACATCCCGACCGGCATCGTCGTGCAGTGCCAGGACGGCCGCAGCCAGCACAGCAACCGCGACGTGGCCTGGAAGCGGCTGCGCTCGCGCCTGTACGACCATGAGATGCGCAAGCGCATGGAAGAGCAGCAGAAGCTGGAAGACACCAAGACCGACGTCGGCTGGGGCCACCAGATCCGCAGTTACGTGCTCGACCAGAGCCGCATCAAGGACCTGCGCACCAACGTGGAAATCTCCAACACCCAGAAGGTGCTGGATGGCGACCTCGACCAGCTCATCACCGCCAGCCTGAAGCAGGGCATCTGATGACGCAGCTGAAGGCCCTGCTCTTCGACCTGGACGGCACGCTGATCGACAGCATGCCGCACCACCACACCGCCTGGGTCGAGTGGCACCGGCGGCGCGAGCTGACGATCGACGCCGAGCGCTTCTTCCTCGAGACGGCCGGGCGCAGCAACGTCGAGATCTTCACCGACATGCTGCCCGGCCGCAGCGGTGACGACTACGCCGCGCTCGCCGCCGAGAAGGAGGCGATCTACCGCGACATCGCCGCCACCCGGCTCGGGTTGATCGCCGGCACGCACGAGCTGCTCGACCGCGCGGCCGGCCTCGGCCTGAAGCTCGCGGTGTGCACCGCGTCGACGCCGCAGAACATCGCGCTCGCCTACGACCGCTTCGGCATCGGCGACAAGGTGCAGACCACCGTCAGCCCGGCCGACGGCCTGCGCGGCAAGCCGCACCCGGACATCTTCCTCGAGGCCGCGAAGCGCCTCGGCGTGAGCCCGGCCGAATGCCTGGTCTTCGAGGACGCGCCGCTCGGCGTCGAGGCCGCGCGCCGCGCCGGCATGAAGGCCGTCGCGCTGACCACGACGATGGGCGCCGACGCCTTCGCCGGCTTCGACAACGTCGTCGCCGTGGTCCCTGACCTGCTCGACATCCGGCTCACCTTCCCGATCCATCAGCCCTGACGAAAGAAGAACACCATGCGTGAAGGCACTGCACCGCTGATCCGCCGCGAGGACTACACCGCCCCGGCGTTCTGGATCCGCACCGTCGACCTGACGTTCGACCTCGACCCGGCCAAGACGCTGGTCATCAACCGCATGACGATGGAGCGCAACACCGCGCTGCCGCCGCAGCCGCTGCGCCTGCATGGCGAAGACCTGACGCTGACGCGCGTGCTGGTCAACGGCGAATCGGTGTCGTTCCGCCATGAAGACGGCATGCTGGTGATCGACAGCCTGTCCGACGTGCCGGCCGGCGAGTTCACGCTCGAGATCCGCAACACCTGCGCGCCCGAGAAGAACACGCAGCTGTCGGGCCTGTACACCTCGGGTGGCGGCTTCTTCACGCAGTGCGAGGCCGAGGGCTTCCGCCGCATCGCCTACTTCCTCGACCGCCCGGACGTGATGGCGGTCTACACCGTGACGCTGAAGGCGAACAAGAAGGCCTTCCCGGTGCTGCTGTCGAACGGCAACCTGGTGCAACAGGGCGAGCTCGACAACGGCCGCCACTTCGCGAAGTGGCACGACCCGTTCCCGAAGCCGAGCTACCTGTTCGCGCTGGTCGCGGCCGACCTGGTCGCGCGCGAGCAGCACATCCGCACCCGCTCGGGCAAGGACCACCTGCTGCAGGTGTACGTGCGCCGCGGCGACCTCGAGAAGACCGAGCACGCGATGAACTCGCTGATCGCGAGCGTGGTGTGGGACGAGGCCCGCTTCAAGCTGCCGCTGGACCTGGAGCGCTTCATGATCGTCGCGGTCGGCGACTTCAACATGGGCGCGATGGAGAACAAGGGCCTGAACATCTTCAACACGAAGTTCGTTCTCGCCAACCCGGCGACCGCCACCGACGTGGATTACGCCGGCATCGAGAGCGTGGTCGGCCACGAGTACTTCCACAACTGGACCGGCAACCGCATCACCTGCCGCGACTGGTTCCAGCTGAGCCTGAAGGAGGGCCTGACGGTCTTCCGCGACCAGGAATTCAGCATGGACATGGCCGGCAGCCCGACGGCCCGCGCCGTCAAGCGCATCGAGGACGTGCGCCAGCTGCGCCAGATCCAGTTCCCCGAAGACGCCGGCTCGATGGCCCACCCGGTGCGCCCGGACAGCTACGTCGAGATCAACAACTTCTACACCGCGACCATCTACGAGAAGGGCTCGGAGGTGGTGCGGATGATGCAGACGCTGGTGGGCCGCGAAGGCTTCGCGCGCGGCATCACGCTGTACTTCGCACGCCACGACGGCCAGGCCGTGACCTGCGACGACTTCGCGCAGGCCATCGCCGACGCCAACCCCGACAGCGAACTGGCGAAGCACCTGGCGCAGTTCAAGCGCTGGTACAGCCAGGCCGGCACGCCGCGCGTCAACGCCCGCGGCCGCTACGACGCGCCGTCGCGCACCTACACGCTGGGCATCGAGCAGAGCTGCCTGCCGTCGCCGGGGCAGGTGACCAAGGAGTCGAACGTGATCCCGGTCGCGATGGGGCTGATCGGCCGCGACGGCCGGCCGCTGCCGCTGCAGCTGGAAGGCGAAGCCGCCGCCGGCGGCACCGAGCGCGTGCTGGTGCTGCACGAGTCGCGCAGCTTCTTCACCTTCGTCAACATCGACGTGGAACCGGTGCCGTCGCTGCTGCGCGGCTTCTCGGCGCCGGTCATGCTGATCGATCATCTGTCCGATGAGGACCTGCTGGTGCTGCTGAAGCACGACAGCGACCCGTTCAACCGCTGGGAAGCCGGCCAGCGCCTGGCGCTGAACCGCCTGCTGGCCGCGGTGGCGACCGAGCAGCCGCAGCCGCTCGATGCCGCCTTCATCGAGGCGATGCGTGCGGTGCTGCGGCATGCCGAGCTCGATGCCGCGTTCAAGGAACTGGCGCTGACGCTGCCGAGCGAGACCTACGTCGCCGAGCAGCTCCAGGTGGTCGACCCGCAGCGCATCCACGCGGCGCGCGAATCGATGAAGCTGCAGCTCGCGCAGGCGCTGCGCGACGACTGGCAGTGGGCCTTCGACACGCACCAGGTGCGCGGCGGCTACTCACCCGACCCGGTGTCTTCCGGCAAGCGCGCGCTGGCCAACCTGGCGCTCGCGATGCTGTGCCTCGACGCGACGCGCCGCGGTGACACCGTGTGGCCGGGCCGCGCCTACCAGCGCTTCAAGGACGCCGGCAACATGACCGACCGGCTGGGCGCGCTGGCCGCGCTGGTGCATGCCCATGCCGAGCTGGCCGAGCCGGCGCTGCAACGCTTCCACGAGATCTTCAAGACCGAACCGCTGGTCATCGACAAGTGGTTCGCGCTGCAGGCCGGCGCCCCCGAGAAGGATGGCCGCGTGTTCACGCGCGCCAAGCAGCTGCTGCAGCACCCGGACTTCTCGCTGAAGAACCCGAACCGGGCGCGCAGCCTGATCAGCGCGCTGTGCATGCTGAACCCGGCCGCCTTCCACCGCAGCGATGCGGCCGGCTACGTGTTCTGGGCCGACCGCATGATCGAGCTCGACAGCCTGAACCCGCAGCTCGCCGCGCGCGTGGCCCGCGTGATGGACCGCTGGAGCAACCTGGCCGAGCCCTACCGCACCGCCGCCGGCGAGGCGCTGAAGCGCGTCGCGGCCAAGGCCGATTTGTCGAACGACGTGCGCGAGATCGTCGGCCGGGCGCTGCAATCCGGCGAGGTCGCGGCATGACGCAGCGCCTGACTCCGAAACGCATCAGCCTGACGCAGTACCTGATCGAGCAGCAGCGCAGCCACGGCAACATCCCGTCGCAGCTGCGGCTGCTGATCGAAGTGGTGGCGCGCGCCTGCAAGCGCATCAGCATCAGCGTCAACAAGGGCGCCCTCGGCGGCGTGCTCGGCAGCGCCGAGACCGAGAACGTGCAGGGCGAGATGCAGAAGAAGCTCGACATCATCGCCAACGAGGTGCTGATCGAGGCCAACGAATGGGGCGGCCACCTCGCGGCGATGGCCAGCGAGGAGATGGAGGGCATCTACGTGGTGCCCAACCGCTTCCCGCAGGGCGAGTACCTGCTGCTGTTCGACCCGCTCGACGGCTCGAGCAACATCGACGTCAACGTCAGCATCGGCACGATCTTCTCGGTGCTGAAGAAGCCCGAGACCAGCGCCGGAGCGACGGTTGGTGTCAGCGAGGCCGATTTCCTGCAGCCCGGCTCGCAGCAGGTCGCCGCCGGCTACTGCGTGTACGGCCCGCAGACGATGCTGGTGCTGACGGTGGGCGATGGCGTCGCGATCTTCACGCTCGACCGCGAGGAAGGCGCCTGGCTGCTGACGCAGGACGGCGCGAAGATCCCGGAAGACACGAAGGAATTCGCGATCAACATGAGCAACCTGCGGCACTGGGCGCCGCCGATGCAGCGCTATGTCGAGGAATGCCTGGCCGGCAGCAGCGGCCCGCGCGCCAAGGACTTCAACATGCGCTGGATCGCCAGCATGGTGGCCGACGTGCACCGCATCCTGACGCGCGGCGGCGTGTTCATGTACCCGTGGGACAAGCGCGAGCCGAAGAAGGCCGGCAAGCTGCGGCTGATGTACGAGGCGAACCCGATGGCCTTCATCGTCGAGCAGGCCGGCGGCGCGGCGACCAATGCGGGGCAGCGCATCCTCGACCTGCAGCCGACCGCGTTGCACGAGCGCGTGAGCGTGATCCTGGGTTCGAAGAACGAAGTTGAACGCATCACGGCGTACCACCGCGAAAACGGCTGAAAGCCACGCTATACTCGCTGGCTTCACGCCGGTGTAGCTCAGTTGGTAGAGCAGCGCATTCGTAATGCGAAGGTCGGGAGTTCGACTCTTCTCACCGGCACCAACATCGCTGGCCCTTCCGGGGGCCGGATCAAGAAAAGCCGCTTCACAGCGGCTTTTTTTGTGCCCGTTCAGGCTGAGTTGTTCAGGCCGACATCGCCATTGACGCGCCGCTCAGCTTGAACACCGCGACCGCCTCCACCAGCATGCGCGCCTGCTGCTTCAGGCTCTCGGCCGCCGCCGCGCCCTCTTCCACCAGCGCCGCGTTCTGCTGCGTCGCCTGGTCCATCTGCGACACCGCCTCGCCGACCTGCGACACGCCCGAGCTCTGCTCGACCGCCGCCGAGCTGATCTCGCCGACGATGTCGCTGACGCGCTGGATCGCCGCGACGATCTGCTGCATCGAATGCCCCGCCTGGTCGACCAGCGTCGTGCCCTGCTCGACCTGCGCGACGCTGTGGCCGATCAGCGTCTTGATCTCGCGCGCCGCCGACGCGCTGCGCTGGGCCAGCGTGCGCACTTCGGCGGCCACCACCGCGAAACCGCGGCCCTGCTCGCCGGCACGCGCCGCCTCGACCGCCGCGTTCAGCGCGAGGATGTTGGTCTGGAAGGCGATCCCGTCGATCACGCCGATGATGTCGACGATCTTCTTCGACGACGCCTGGATGCCGCGCATCGTGTCGACCACGCGGCTCACCGCGGCACCACCGTCGTTCGCCGCACTCGCCGCGCCCAGCGCCAGCTGGTTGGCCTGGCGGGCGTTGTCGGCATTGCTGCGCACCGTGACGTTCAGTTCTTCCATCGTCGCCGCGGTCTGCTGCAGCGCGCTCGCCTGCTCTTCGGTGCGCTGGCTCAGGTCGAGGTTGCCCTGCGCGATCTGCGAGCTGGCGGTGGCCACGCTCTCGGCATTGCCGCGCACGCTGCCGACGATCTGCACCAGGCTGTCGCGCATGCGCTGCAGCGCACGCAGCAGGTGGCCGGTTTCATCGTGCGAGTCGACCGTCAGCGTCGTGCTCAGGTCGCCCTCGCTGACCTGGTCGGCAAGTGCCGCCGCCTGCTTCAGCGGCCGCACGATCGAGCGGGTGACGGCCCAGGCGATCAGCGCGCCGAAGCCGGCGGCGAGGCCGGCCAGGCCGAGCATCAGCAGGCTGTCGGCGCGGGCCGCGGCCTGGATGTCGCTCGCCACCTGGCGCATCTCCTGCTGCTGCGCCTCGACCAGTGCATCCACCGCCTTGAAGTAGGCGGTCTGCATCGGCCGCACGTCGTTCAGCAGGAATTTCGTCGCGGCGGCATCGTCGTCGGCGAAGCCGAGCGCGATCGCCTTGTCGACCGCCTGCTCATACGGCGGCAGCGTCTGCGACACCGCGTTCAGCAGTTCGCGGGTCGACGCACTGTGCACCGTGGCCTCGAGGCCCGCGATGATCTCGGCGTTCTTCGCGCGCATCTCCTCGATGCGCTTCTTCTCGGCCTGCATGACGGCCTTGTCGGTCAGCAGCACGATGTTGCGCACGCCGCGCGCGATCACGTTCTGGTTGTCCTTCATGTGCGACAGCTGGACGACCTTGTCCATCTCGTCGCGCGTCAGGTCGCCGACCTGCTGGCTGATCGTCGCCATCTGCTGCCGGGCTGCCAGCGCCATCGCGACCGCCACCGTGATCGTGATCAGGAAGCCGGCGCCGAGCCGTTTGCCGATCGTGAAGTTGCCGAGGAAATTCATCGTGATCATCCCGAGGACGCTGCGGCGGAAGGCCACTACCGGCGTACTGAAGGCGATATCGACGACGGATGAACCGGCATGAAGCACACAAACGTCCCGTATTGCACACCGCGGCAACCGGCGTCGGGATGAAGAACGCCCCGCGCGGCAGAAGCCGACGCGGGGCGCGGGGTCGACAGCGGCGCTCAGGCCGCCGGGTTCATTGCGCCGAGCGTGAAGCGCGTTGGGCGCTCAGCTGGTTGTTGACTTCGACGTTGTAGCCGGCCAGTTCGCCTTGGCCCACCGAGCGGCCGATCAGCTTCATGCGCTGTTCGAACTGCTGTTGCGCGCTGCCGGCGAAGGTGTCGCCGACCGCTGCTGCCGAGGTTTCGCCGTAGGCGGCGGTGCGGCCGATCAGGTTCATGCGGGCGACATGGGCGGCGCGTTGTTCGGCGGCGCTCTGCAGCTTGCCGGTGCTGCTGTCGACGAAGTGGGCGGGAGCCTGTTCACCGGCTTGGGCAGTGCGGCCGATCAGGCGCATTCTTTCGGCATACGACGAGGTTTCGGCCAGCGCAGCGCCGTGGACGGCGGCAAGGGCGAGGGAGGCGGCGATGAAAAGCTTGCTGTTCATGATGAGTTCCTTGAGCTTGAAGGTGGCAAGTGAAAGATCGTTGGGGCTTGTTTCTTGCGGGTCGCCACGCCTTCATCGCGTGTCCGGCTCGTTCGAACTCGACCGGTCATCTGGGGAGACAAAGAGTCGATGGGGTGAACTCTAGTGGTTAACCCTGAATTCATCGACGGCCATTTGGTGAATTGATCATTGCCGCGATCGCAACAATGGCGCGCCGGCGCGGCAAGGGGTAGCCTGCGGGGCTCGCGTCCTGATCACTTCAAGGAGAACACCGCATGAGCAGCCCCTCCCCTCTCGATGTCGTCGCGATCGTCGGCAGCCTGCGGCGCGCATCGTTCACGCGCGCGCTGGTGAACGCGTTCACGCCGCTGGCCCCACCGTCGTTGAAGATCGAGATCGTCGGCATCGGCGACCTGCCGCTCTACGACGAAGACGGCGAGGCCGCCCCGCCCGCCGCGTGGAAGGCCTTCCGCGAGCGGGTCTCGCGGGCCGATGCGGTGCTGTTCGCGACGCCCGAGTACAACCGCTCGATCCCCGGCGGGCTGAAGAACGCGATCGATGTCGGCTCGCGCCCGTATGGCAAGAGCGTCTGGTCGGGCAAGCCGGCGGCGGTGGTGAGCTGTTCGCCCGGCGCGATCGGCGGCTTCGGCAGCAACCACCACCTGCGGCAGTGCCTGGTGTTCCTCGACATGCCGGTGCTGCAGCAGCCGGAGGCCTACATCGGGAATGTCGCGAAGCTGCTCGGGCCGAACGGCGAGATCAGCGACGAGAAGACGCGCGAGTTCTGCACGCAGCTGCTGCAGAAGTTCGAGGCCTGGATCCAGCGCCAGCGGCGCTGACCGGCGCCGAGCGGCGTCAGGCGCCGCCGCGCACCGGGATCGCCGCGCCGTGCACGGCGCGCGCATCGTCGCTGCACAGGAAGACGATCACGCGGGCGATGTCCTGCGGCGAGGTCCACTGGGTGGCGTCGGCGGTCGGCATCGCGCTGCGGTTGGCCGGCGTGTCGATGGTGCCGGGCAGCACCGAGTTGGCCCGCACGCCGCTGCCGCGCAGCTCCTCGGCCAGGGCCGTCATCAGCGCGAGTACCGCGGCCTTCGCGGCCGAATACACCGCCGAGCCGGCCGCCGGCACCAGCCCCGACATCGCTGCCACGTTGACCAGCGCGCCGGCGCCGCGCGCCTGCATCGCCGGCACCACGGCGCGCAGCAGCGCATGCGTGGCGCGCAGGTTCAGGTCGATCATCTGGTCGAACGCGGCCGCGTCCTGCTGCCACAGCTTCACGCCGCCGGCCCAGCCGCCGATCGCGTTGACCATCGCATCCAGCCGCCCGTGGCGCGCCAGGCAGGCCGCGACGGCCTCGCGCACCGCGGCCTCGTCGCTCGCATCGAGCTCGATGCCTTCGACCGGCACCGCACCGGCGCGCAGCTGCTTCTGCAGCGCATCGAACGACTTGCGCTGCCGGTAGGTGACCAGCACCGTCGCGCCGGTGTCGACGAAGGCCTGCGTCACCGCGCCACCGAGCGCGCCGGTGCCGCCGGCGACCAGCACCACGCGGGAAGAAATCGAAGAAGTCATGCGCAGGTCCTCGAGGGAATACGAACAAGAGAGAGGGACGAAGGCGGCGATTGTCGCGGTTCGCGCAGCGCCCCGCCCTCATTTGCAACCGATTGTTCCCGGGACACCCACCCCTCGCCGAACCGGGCAGACCCGCCCGCCACCTGTGAGCGATGCCGCATCCGATCGCACGGTCGTTCGTGAAAGCGCTTTCTGAATCCCCTCGCAATTGGTTGCAAGCCGTCGCCCCGCCCTGGCGGCCGCGCTTCGAGAATCGCCCCCGAACGTCCGGCCGTGCCGGCATACACACAGCGAGGGGAAACGTCATGTTGGGCAAAGCAAGAAGCTTCTTGGGATGGATCGTGGCCGCGTTCGCGCTCACGGCCGGTCTGGCGGGCCACGCCGCGGCGGCCGACTTCACGCAGGGCGTGACCAGTTCGGGCAGCACCGCGACGATCTGGTTCAAGTCGAGCGTCGCGACCACCTGGGTCGACATCCACTACCAGGTCAACGGCGGCCCGCAGCAGAACCTGCGCATGGGCTACAACAGCGGCGCCGCCCGCTACGAGCAGGTGGTGACCGGCGTCGCGAACGGCAACACGCTCGGCTATTTCTTCACCTACAACAACGGCGCGCCGGCCTATGACTCGGCCCGCTTCAGCGCGACGGTCGGCGGCGGCACGACCACCCCGCCGCCCGCGGCCACCGGCACGATCTGCTTCTACGAGAACGCCGACTACCAGGGCGCCTCGTTCTGCGGCGATGCCGACAATTCCTGGGTGGGCGGCACCTGGAACGACCGCGTCTCGTCGGTCAAGGTCAAGAGCGGCTACCAGGTCGACCTGTTCGACGACGTCAACTTCGGCGGCCGCACGCTGACGCTCGGCGCCGACACGCCCAACCTGGTCAACGTGAACTTCAACGACATCGTGTCGTCGTTCCGCGTGCGCCAGGGCAACGGCAGCGTCGACCTGCCGGTGGGCAACGGCGTGATGACGATCAAGCTGGTGAACAGCACCAACGGCACGTTCGCCGACAACCAGGTCTACTGGTCGATCATCGGCTACGACCCGGCGACGCGCGTGCTGTCGCACGTCGACGCGAGCGGCCGCCTGGTGCCGTCCGCGCTGTCCGACAACGACGCCGGCAACCGCCTCGCGAAGAACGGCCAGACCTACTCGAACTACTTCAACAAGCTGAGCGACGCCGGCTGGGTCTCGATCCCGAAGATCGACTCGGGCCGCATGTTCATCAGCCTGGGTTCGCCGATGTTCATCAAGATCAACACCGCCGGCGACGGACGCCTGGGCTTCGCCGGCCCCGACCTGAACAACCCGTCCGATCCGAACCAGGACGTGAACTTCGAGTGGATCGAGTTCACCGTCGACAACAGCGGCTACCACGGCAACACCACGCGCGTGGACCAGTTCGGCTTCCCGCTGAAGGCGCGCCTGCTGGGCAAGGACGGCTACGACCGCACGCTGGGCGAGAACGCCTCGCGGGCGCAGATCTTCGCCGACTTCGAAGCGCTGCCGCAGGCCGAGTTCCGCGCGCTGGTGCAGCGCCCCTACCGCATCGTCGCGCCGGCCAAGGGCCAGTTCGGCGCCGGTCGCGCGCAGGGCAACTACTTCGCGTCGTACGTCGACCAGGTGTGGAGCCGCTACGCCGGCACTGACCTGGTGTTCAGCGCCGAGGCCGGCACCTTCCGCGGCCGCGTGATCGGCAACGACTTCGTGTTCTCGAAGGACGGCGGCCCGCAGAACCTGTACATCCGCGGCAAGCCGACGACGCAGGGCATCCTCGAAGCCTCGGGCAACCTCGCCAGCGGCAATTCGCAGGAGCTGGTGGTGCAGGCGCAGATCGCCGCCGCCTTCAACCGCCACCTGCTGATCAGCGTCGACCCGTCGCAATGGAGCAACTCGGCCGCGTACTACCCCGCCGGCCCGGCCAACTACTACGCGAAGTTCTGGCATGACCACAGCATCGACGGCCTGGCCTACGGCTTCGCCTACGACGACGTGCGCAGCAAGAGCACGCTGCTGGAGCACCCGAGCCCGCGCGGCATGATCGTGACGATCGGCTGGTAAGGTAAGTCCCCGCTCCCGTGCCGGTACGCGTGTCTAGCGGCCGGCGCTCAAGCGGGAGGGCCACGGGCCGATAAGAAAAGGCGCCGTCCGCATGTCGCGGGCGGCGCCTTTTCGCTTTCGTGCATTCGTGCACCCGCCCGCGCCGTGTATCGCTTCACACTTCCGGTCCTTCGGCCTGCATCGCAGCAGCTGGCAGCCCTTGCCTGCGCCGCGGCGTGTGCCTGGATGCCTGTGGCACAGGCCGATGAAGCCGCCGAAGCCGAGCGCAAGGCGACCCTCGTCTTCAACCTGCTGCTGTTCGTCGAGTGGCCCGCCGACGTGCTGCCGCCGCAGGCACCGTCGCTCGCGCTGTGCATCGACCGCGCCAGCCCGTTGCGGCCGGCGGTGCAGGCGCTCGACGGCCGCATCGTGCGCCACTGGCGGCTCGACGTGCGCGACCTGGCGTCGGC
>NZ_JBFULV010000122.1:0-17878 GCF_054049715.1 Rhizobacter sp. P5_C2
GCCGGCGCTCGACAGCGCGGCCGTGCTGTCGACCCGGCTGCCGCGCGATGCCGTGGCCGCCGACGCGATCGCCGGCCTGCTGGCCGAGCACGACGTGATCCGCCTGGACGCCGGCGTGCCGCACGAGCTGCTGGCCGGCGTGACCTGGTTGCGGCCGCCGAAGCTCTTCGTCGTCGCAGCGGCGCCCGAGCAGCAGGTGGCGCGGCTCGCGCAGCGGCTGGCGGCGCTCGGGGCGAGCCTGCTGGTGGCGCCGCAGGGCTCCGGTGAAGCCCCGGGCGACGACGAGCACGGCTGGTTCGCGATGCTGTGCGAGCGGCTCTCGCAGGCCCAGCCGATCGCCGAGGCGGTGCGCGCGGTGCGCGGCGAGCCCGCTGCCGCATGGCTGCAGCTGTACGGCGATGGCGATGCGGTGCTGGTGCTGCCCGATGCGCGCGCGTCGGCCGGCAACGATGCGCGCCAGGTCACCTCGCTGTCGTTCGACTTCGTCGATTCCACCGGCTGGCTGCACCGCCTGGGCAGCGAACGCTACGCGAGCCTGCTGGCCGAGTTCCACCAGCGCTGCATCGCGCAGATCGAGCGCCACGGCGGCGTCGCCGACGACCCGCAGGGCGACGACGGCGTGATGTCGTACTTCGGCTACCCGGCCGCCAGCGAGCGCAGCGCCGAGCAGGCGGTGGCGGCGGGGCTGGCGATCGTGCAGTCGGTGGCCGGCATGTCGACGCCGGTGCAGGTGCGCATCGGCATCGCGACCGGGCGCGTCTCGGTGATGGCCGGCCAGCCGGTCGGCGTGTCGATCCACCTGGCCGCGCGCCTGCAGAGCAAGGCGGCACCCGGCACGGTGATGGTGTCCGACATGACGCTCGCACTGGTGCAGCACCGCTTCACGGTGCAGCCGCTCGAGAACGCGCTGGCGCTGAAGGGCATCGAAGGCGGGCAGCGCGCCGGCGTCGTGCTGCATGACCGCAAGGAGCACCGGCTCGATGCGCTGCCGCGCCTCACCCCCTTCGTCGGCCGCGGCGAGGAACTGGCGCTGCTGCTGCGACATTGGGATGCCTTGCAGGCCGGCGCGCTGCGCGTGGTGCAGTTGCACGGCGACGCCGGCATCGGCAAATCGCGGCTGGTGCGCGAGTTCCGGCATGGCCTGAAGGCCCGCGGCGCGCTGTCGTTCGAATGCCGCTGCCTGCCCGACCACGCGAGCAGCGCCTTCCATGCGGTGATCGACGCGATGCACCACTGGCTGGGCGTGCGCGACGACGATGACGAGGCCACGCGCCGGCGCAAGCTCGCCGACGCGATGCCGGCCGGCCTGGACGCCGCGCAGGCGCTGCCGGTGGTGGCCGCGCTGCTGTCGTTGCCGGGCGAACCACTGGTCGGCACGCCGGAGCGGCTGCGCGAACGCACGCTCGCGACGCTGGTCGAGTGGTTCCAGCGCAGCGCGCAGGCGCGGCCGCTGTGCCTGGTGGTCGAAGACCTGCACTGGGTCGACCCGTCGACACGCGAGTTCCTCGGCCGGCTGCTGGCGAGCGGCGAGCCGGTGCCGATGCTGGTGCTGCTGACGCAGCGCACGAGTGGTGACAACCCCGCCGCCGCGCCATGGCAGCCCCCGGTCGTGCACGAGACCATCGAGCTGCACGGCCTGCGCCCCGATGAATCGCGCCGGCTGCTGAAGCAGGCCTGCGGCGAATCGCTGCTGCCGGCCGGCGTGGTGCGCTTGCTGGCCGGGCGCTCCGACGGCGTGCCGCTGTTCCTCGAAGAATCGGCACGCATGGTGGTCGAGCAGAGCGCGACGCTCGACGAGATGCTGCCGCAGTCGCTCGACGTGCCGGGCAGCCTGCAGGACCTGCTTATGGCGCGCCTCGACCGGCTCGGCCCGGCGCGCGCGATCGCGCAATTCGGTGCGGTGCTCGGGCGCGAGTTCCCGGTCGCGCTGCTGCAGCAGGTGCTGGCGCACGGCGGGCGCCCGATGACGCCGCAGGAGTTGACGGCGCAGCTCGACCTGATCGAGCAATCGGGGCTGCTGACGAGTGCCGGCGGTACCGACGGCGCGGGCGAGCGGCGCTGCGCGTTCAAGCACGCGCTGGTGCGCGACATCGCCTACCAGTCGCTGTGGACGCGCGACCGCCAGCTGGTGCACCGTGCGGTCGCGGCGGTGCTGCGCGCTTCGTGGCCCGAGCTCGCGCAGCGCCAGCCCGAGCTGCTCGCCCACCACCAGACCGAGGCCGGGCTGGCGGCCGAGGCGCTCGGGCAGTGGGAGGTCGCCGCGCGGCTGGCGGCCTCGCGCTCGGCGCACGACGAAGCCATTCAGCACCTGCAGCGCGCACTGGCATTGCTGGGCAGCCACCCGCAGGAACCGGAGCGTCGAAGCATCGAGCTGCGGCTGCAACTGCTGCTCGCGTCGCGCTACATCGCGACCGAAGGCTATGGCGCGCCGCCGGTCGAGCGCGCCTATGCGCGGGCCGAGCAGCTGGGCGACGAGCTCGGCGACTCCGGGGCCCGGCTGAAGGCGCAGCTCGGGCTGGAGGGCTACCACTTCATGCGCGCGGACTTCCCGCGGGCGCATGAGATCGCGCGCCGCGCCGAGGCGCTGGCCGAGCAGAGCGGCGACACGATGGCACGGCTGCAGGTGCGCTGGGCCACGGCCAACATCCTGTTCCACGAGGGCCACGGGCTGGCCGCGGTGCAGCGCATGGACGAATGCCTCGCGGTGTACCGGCCGGAGCACCACCGCCGCGCCGCGGTGCAGGACCCGGGCGTGATGTGCCTGTGCTACTCGGCCTGGGGCCAGTGGGAGCTGGGTCATCCGGACGACGCGCTGGCGCGCATCGACCGCGTGCAGCAGCTCGCGCGCACGCTCGACCACAAGTTCAGCCTCGGCGAGGCCTTCGGCTTTGCCGCCAACGTGCACCGCTACCGCGGCGAGCATGCGCAGGCGCTCGCCTGTGCCGAGCAGGCGATCGCGATCTGCGACGAAGGCGGCTTTGCGGTGTGGCTGGCGCATGCGCATGTGATGCACGGCTGGCTGCAGTGCGAACGCGGGCTGCACGATGAAGGCGTGGCCGAGATGCGCGAGGGCCTGGCGCTGTGGGCGCGCAGCGGTGCCGTGGTCACGCGGCCGCTGTACCTGACGCTGCTGGCCGAGGGCCTCGCGCGCGGCGGCGACCTGGTGCAAGGCCTCGCGCGGCTCGACGAGGCGATGGGCATCGTGCAGGCGCATGGCGAGCGCTACTACGAGGCCGAGGTTCGCCGGCTGATCGCCGAGCTGACGCTGCGCCGCGACGGGCCTTCGCTGCCGGCGGCGCGCCGCGCGGCCGAGCAGGGGCTGCAGGCGGCGCACGCGCTGGCGATGCAGCAGCACAAACGCGGCTTCGCGCTGCGCAGCGCCACCAGCCTGGCGCGGCTGTGGCATGAGGACGGCCGCACGCGGGAGGCGCTGCAGCTGTTGAAGCCGGCCCATGCGTCGTTCACCGAAGGGCTGGAGACGCACGATCTGCGACAGGCGCGAGAGCTGCTGCGGTCCATGAGTTGAGCTGTTGACGCGGCAACGCGGGGAGGCGGTGATGACGACCGACAAGAAGTTCCGGCCTGGAGCGGTCGAGAAAGACCTGCCGACCTGGTTCGACGGCACGAAGAGCGAGTACGAGCGCAACCGCATGCTGTTCGACTGGCTGTGCGATTGGCGCAACGTGCGGCCGCACGATCCGCAGAGCCTGCCGGCGCAGCGCGATGCGCTGTTCGAGGCGCTGCGGGACCGCCCGGACCTGGACGGCGTGCTGACGTTTCCGAGCCGCGCGATCCACCACGCGAACGACTACGAACCGGAGGGCAGCCCGGTGCGGCGCGACCGGACTTGCGGGCACCGCAAGGTGCGGCTGCTGATCGATGCCGACGACATCACGGCCGTGTTGCGCAACGGCAAGGACTTCAGCAACGAGGCCTACAACAAGCTGGGCGCCGGCACCTTCCTGCTCGGCCTTGACGACGAGAGGCTGCGCAAGCGCCAGCGCACCGCGGCCGCGAAGGCACTGCGCTACGACGCTTCCACCGTGGCGGAGCTGGCCGCGCTGGCGGTGGCCGAGGCCGAGCCGATCTGGCTGCGTGCGCCGTTCTTCGACCTCGCGCAGTTCGCCGAGCAGGCCGCACTGCGCTTCTGCAGCCGGCTGTTCGGCTTCGCGACCGGCGACCATCCGCTGCTGGAGAAGGCGCTGCGAGGTGCGTACATGGCGCTCACGCACCAGATCCTCGGCCGGCACTTCGTCAGCGATCCGGCGCCGGTGGCCACGGCGCGCGAGCCGATGGCCGCGTTGTTCACGCGCGCCTGCGAGCTGATCGACGAGTACCAGCGCGACCCGACCCGCGACCCGGAGAAGTTGCCGACCGGCGTCGACCTGCGGACCGACAAGCTGCCCGGGTTCGAACCGGCCATGCGTCGCCTCGGGCGCCTCAAGCGAGAGGCGGGAACCGTGCCGGAGGACGACCTGAGCGGCGAGGAACTGGGCGTGATCGTCGTCGGCGTGATGTCCGGCGTGGTCGGCAACGTGCAGGCCGCCGTCTGCTCGGCGTTGTCCGAGTTCTTCCGCAATGGGTTGGTCGAGCCGCTGCGCGACGTGGCGTGTACGGCCGCGACACCGTTGGACGACCTGTGGCCGTGGATCGCGGAAGCCTTGCGCCTGAACCCGCCGGCGGCCTATCTGCCGCGCCGCGTGACCCAGGACGTCACGCTGCCGGGCGGCGTGACGCTGAAGAGGGACGAGGAGTGCGTGCTCTCGATCGTTGCGGCGTTGCGGGCCAAGGGAACGGCCTTCGTGTCGCCGCCACCGCGCGACGCCGACCCGCTGATCTTCGGCATTGACAGCGGCCCATCGCCGCACGGCCTGCATTCGTGCATCGGCAACATTCTTGCGCGCCCGCTGATCAGCGAGATCGTGCGTCGCGTGCTGCTGCTGCGCGGACTGGCCGAGGTGCTCGACCCGGAGGACGGCGCCGTGGTCGGCCTGGAGCGGCGCTGGGGCTTCACCTGCAAGCGCTATCCGCTGAGCTGCCGCCTCGACCGCCAGCATGCGCTGAACGTGTCGATGCGCGTCAAGACGCCTGTCTCCGTGCATGCCGAGGCCTTGAAGGCGGTGATCCGTGCCGGCGCGCCGCGCATCGAGCAGGCCTTGCTGAGGTCTCGGCACATCCATTTCGCGTGGTTCGAATTCATCGAGAACGACAACCGGCTGGTGCTGCACACGGTGTACGACGGGCTGTTCGAGTCGTACATCGAGCACTTCGTGCTGGAGGTGGGTGAGCTGTTCGACAAGATCTTCGAGCACATCGAGGACGCGCCGCCGATGCCGGTCAAGCAGTACCCCGGCGCCTTCATCGACCTGATCCGCCGCAACGACCGGCCGGTGGCGGAGGGCTATTTCTTCAGCGCCTACCCGGCGCTCGAGGCGGAGCAGATCCGCCGCCTGCTGGGGGTCAAGCCATGAAGGCGCAGCCGTTGAAGCCGGCCACGTCCCGCACGCCGTGGGGCGACCAGTTCGACCACGTGCAGCGCATCGTGCTGTGCATGCCGAAGCAGCTCCACGCGCAGCACCTGCTGCTGAAGTTCAACGGGACGGGCTCGCAGACGCGCAGGTTCCTCTCGGCGTTGAGCCGGCACGTGACGCACCGGCCGAGCCAACGGGAGTTCACCGGCCCGCAACTGAGCATCGGCTTCACCTACCGCGGCCTGGAGGCGTTGAAGCTGCCGCTGCGCGTGCTGCTGGTGCTGCAGAAGCTCGCGCCTTCGTTCCACCTCGGTGCGCCGGTGCAGGCCGCCACGCGGCTGGGCGACACCGGATCGAGCGCGCCCGACCAATGGGACAGCGGCTTCCACCAGAAGGCGCTGCATGCGGTCGTCAGCCTGCACCACGATGACGACGCGGCGTTCGCCGAACTGCTCAGGCGTGTGCAGCGGCTGGCGAAGGGGTTCTGCGTGCAGATCGACGACAAGGTGCTGCGGGGCAAGAACTTCAGCCGCACCACCGACACGAAGCAGCGATGGGTGCATTTCGGCTACCGCGATGGCCTGTCGAAGGTGGACATCCACGGCTGGTCGCATGACCCGGACCTCCCGCCGGACGAGCGCAGGAAGCTGCTGCCGGTCTCGAGGCACAACGCAGGCGAGTTCCTGCTCGGCCACCCGGACGACAGCGGCGCCACGCCATGGGCGCTCGCGACGCAGCCGCAGGCGGTGCGCTCGTTCTTCTGCGAGGCGAGCTTCGGCGTGCTGCGGCAGATGGAGCAGGACGAGCCGGCGTTTCGCGAGTACCTGGAGAAGCGGGCGAGGTGCATTGCCAAGGGCAGCGGCGGCGCGATCAACGAGGAGGACGCGAGAAAGCTCGTGCAGGCCAAGCTGTGCGGCCGCTTCGCCGATGGGCGGCGCATCGATCCCGAGACGCAGCAGGCGATCGGCGAACCTGGTGAGGACTTCGATTACCGGAAAGACGCGGAAGGCAAGGGCTGCCCGTTCGGCGCGCACATCCGCCGCATGAACCCGCGCGGCGGCCAGATCGCGCACCAGCTGCGGCACCGCCCGCTGCTGCGCCGCGGCGTGCCGTACGGGCCGCCGTGGGAACCGGGTGAGACCGCCGGCATCGAGCGCGGGCTGCTCGGCCAGTTCTTCTGCAGCAGCATCGAGAACCAGTTCGAGCACCTGCTGGGCGAGTGGGCCGACCGTGTGCCGATGGGCAACCTCGACGAGGGCCGCGCGAAGGACCCGCTGGCCTCGCACCATGAGGATCCCGATGCGAGCTTCGTGCTGCCGGGGGATGCAATGAAGCGCGGCGGCGTGACGGAGTTCAAGGGCCTGAAACCGTTCGTGCGCACGCGTGGCACGGCCTACCTGCTGTACCCGACGAGCGATGGCCTGGAGCAGCTCGCGACCGAAGACCACGGCCACCTGTGGGTCGACGAGGTGGACCGGGAAGCCTACGAATGACCGCGCGAATGAACGCGCCGCTGCTCGACACCGGCGAAGACTTCGTCGAAGTGCCGGAGCCGCTGACCGAGCGTCCGCCCGCCGACCGCTTCTGCGACCTGGTGCTGACCGGCGGTGTCGCGAGCGGCGTCGTCTACCCATGGGCGATCCTCGAGATCGCGCGGGCGTTCCGCTTCAAGAGCATCGGCGGCACCTCGGTGGGCGCGATGGCGGCGGCGCTTGCGGCGGCGGCCGAGTACGGGCGGCGCAACGGCTACGACGATGGCTTCGAGGTGCTGCGGCGCGCGCCGGGCGATCTCGCGAAGCCGGGGCCGCGCGGGCTGCGCACGAAGATGCTGTCGCTGTTCCAGCCGGCGCCGCGGGGGCAGCGCTTGTTCGACCTCTTCGTCGGCGCGGTCGACATCTACGGCGAGACGCGCCGCAGCAGCGTTCCGCGCTGGCTGCGGCTCGGGTGGCCGGTCTTGCGCAGCTATCGCAAGCCGGCGCTGTGGGCTGCCCTGATCGGGCTGTGCGTCGCGGTGGTGCTGGCTGCAGTTCCGCCGTTCACTTGGGGCGCCTTGCTGAGGTTTGCGCTGGCGATCCTGCTGGCCGTACCGACCTTCGTCACGATCGCGGTCGTGCTGTTCGGCCTGCTGCCCGACCTGATCCACGGCCTGGTGAAGAACGACCTCGGGCTGTGCCGCGGCAAGACGCAACCGGGCCGCGACCCGAAGACCGACCCCGGTCTCGTCGAATGGCTGGACAAGGGCATCCAGCTTGCCGCCGGCCTCGGCCGCGAGGACGCACCGCTGACCTTCCGCGACCTGTGGTCGGCGCCGGCTTCGCCGGGCGCGGCGCGCGTGACGGTGCGCGATGGCGACGACCGCCGGCTGCGCTCGATCAACCTGGAACTGATCACGACCAACGTGACGCACGGCCGGCCTTACCGGCTGCCGCTGCAGGACGAGACCGACCGCGTGTACTTCGAGCCCGAGGCGCTGCGGCTGTTCTTTCCGGACCGCGTGGTCGACGCGATGGTGAAGGTGGCGCGGYCCTATGCGCCGGCCAGCGAGTTCGACCCACCGGCTGGTGAGGCCTCGAAGAGTGAAGGGCTGCTGGAGCTGCCGCGCGGCGACCTGCCGATCCTCGTCGCGGCGCGCCTGAGCCTGAGCTTTCCGCTGCTGTTCTCGGCGGTGCCGCTGTGGGCGGTCGACCACGAGATGCCGCGCAAGGACCGGCAGCTGAAGCGCTGCTGGTTCTCCGACGGCGGGCTGTGCTCGAACTTCCCGATCCACCTGTTCGATGCAGCGGTGCCGCGCTGGCCGACCTTCGGGTTGTGGCTGGGCCAGCGCAACCCGTTCCGGCGCAACGTGTTCGTGTGGCTGCCCGAGACGCACCTGCAGGGCAGCCGCGACAGCTGGCAGCGCTTCGATCCGACCGACCCCGGCACGCCGGTGCAGGCGCGCGAGCGTGCGGACAAGCCGCTGGGTTTTCTCGCGGGCTTCCTGCTGGCGGCCGGACTCACGGCAAAGGATTGGCAGGACCGCAGCGCGATGCGCCTGGCCACCGCGCGCAACCGCGTCGCGCGGCTCGCGCTGCGGCCGGGCGAGGGCGAGCTGCACATCGGCATGCCGCGCAATCGCATCCTGCGGATGGCGCGGCGTTACGGCACGGTGAGCGGCAAGTTGTTCGTCGAGCGCTATGCCGATGCGCCGGGCGAGCGCGCGACGCCGGCGTGGCAGGAGCAGCGCTGGGTGCGGCTGCAGGCGCTGCTGGTCGGGCTGCGCGGCTGGTTGAAGGGAGCGGCCTCGGCGGCGGCGAGCGAGGCGCATTCGGTGCCGATGCGGGAGGCGATCGACGATGCTGCGAATGCACCGCCGCTGCGGGGCGACGATAGCGGTGCGCACGAGTTGAGCGATGAAGAGGCCGAGCAGCTGCAGGCCTTGCTGACGGGCATCGAGCAGTTGGAGGAGCGGTTCCGGGTCAACGACGCGCGGCAGCCGTACAAGCCGATGCCGGCGCCGGAGTTGCGGCTGCGCACGCCGGTGTGAGCTAGACCCGAGGTCTGCTTTTCGAACGAAGAAGTTCACCCAGGCTGTCTGCGCAAAGCCGGATGCACGATTGATCCACCAGGAATGCCCACCGTCCGCTCATGGACGGACCACAGTCGCAGGCGACGATGCATGCCGGCTTGAACAGGTCCGCGATGAGCCGCTCGTCGCGACCGATGGACATCGAGAGATGCTGATCTCCTGCAGCGATGTCGCACAGTTCGGACGTGAAATGGGCAGGGTTCACTTGCCATTCGATCAGTCGCTGACGCAGGCGCCGCAATGAATCGATCCGAAGGACGACCTGCGGCAACTCGATACGGAAGTCCCGGGTCATGGCGGCATTCTGCAAAGGACGATCCCGCTGCCACGTCTGTTGCTCGAGGGTCAGGGCAGCAGTCAACTTTCCCGAGTCCTGCGACGAATTTGTTGACCGACAGGCCATGCGGCTTCTTCCGTCGGAGGACCTGATCGACCAACCCACTTGGTCCGGGTCGAGTTCAATCATGAGAGTCGGTCCGACGAGCGGAGCTGAGTAGAGGTGGGGCCGGTTGCCGCAAGAGGAAGATCACTTCGGAGATCGATGGAGATAAACGCCCAGTTCAGATGCCCCTGAAAAGTGGGTTTTGCCGGCACCAAAAGGGGAGATGCCGAAGCCGTCTCCTTCGTCCCCGTCAGCGACGGCAATCAGCAGCTCCGCAAGCATCTTCAATGAACGAGCGGAACCTTCGATCAACAAAGTTCTTGCAGGATCGGCAGCGTCAATCTCCAGAAGTTTCAATACCAGATCACCACGCTGAGATGCATATCTCTCGCAGATGTCATCCGCTTTCATCGGCCTCTCCTGAGTGTCTCTAGAACTTGCGTTTCGGACGACCATCGTCCCATACGTCGCGATCACGCTTGCCTCTTTCGTAGTCGCGCTTGTCCTTGTAGACCTCCCAATGGTCTTTGTGAAGTTGATCCCGTTCCCAAATTTCGTCTGTCGACTTTTCTCGCTTTCCCTTGGTGCCCCGCACAGATTCGAAGTCGTCTGGATTTGTTGTCGGGGTCTTTTCACGCTCAGGCTCAGCTTGATCCTGGCCGCTGTCTTCACCTTCACTGAACATCCGATCCCAAGCCCGCCCGAGCGCCTGCGCGCAGCGCCCGTAGGCGTTGCCGACCGCCTCGCTGGCCGCCTGGATCGCGCGGATCGTCGCCTCGGCGAGCACCTTGTTCTCGGCGGTGCCCGGCACGGCCGCCGGTGGCAGCGGGATCGGCAGGCCCGGCATCGGTGCGGCCTGCAGCCCGCTTGGATCGACATGGCCGGTCGGCTGGCCGTCGACATAGCTGTAGGTGTTGATGCCGCCCACCAGCCCGATCGGGTCGGACTGGTGGTAGCGCCCGGTCTGCGGGTCGTAGTAGCGCTGGCCGTTGTAGAACAGGCCCGACTCGGCATCGGCGTACTGCCCGGGGAAACGCAGCGGGAAAGTGAAGGGGCCGAAGCCGCTCGGATCGACCTCGGGGGCCGTCGTGCCGAACGGCTCGGCCAGCCAGCGCCAGCGGGTGTTGCCCTGCAGATCGACGACGAGCCGCGGCGTGTCCAGGTGATCGGCGTGGATGAAGAGTATCTGCAGTGCGTCGCCGGCAGTGGCGGCGGGCATCACGACCGCCACCGGGATGTCGCCGAGCCAGACGTATTCGCGCACCGCGTTGCCGAACGCGTCGTACTCGCCCAGCAGGTGGCCTTGGTGGTCGTGCACGAAGATCAGCGTGCCCGCCGTGCTGCCGTTGCTCTTGCGGATGCGTTGCCCGCTGGCGTCGTAGCTGTACGTGGTGGTGATGCCGTTGCGCGTCAGCGTGGCGAGTTGTCCTGCGAGGTTGTAGGCCGCCGTGTAGTCCGCGCTGATCACGTTGCCGGCGCTGTCGTGCGAGAAGCCGCGTGCCGGGTTGCTGATCGCGGTGAGCCGGTTGCTCGCGGTCTCGGTGCTGTAGCTGCTCGCGCTGCCGTTCAGGCTGAACGCGCTGCGGTTGCCGGAGACGTCATAGGACAGTGCCCAGCTCGCATTGGCGGTGAGCACGCTCGTCAGCCGGCCGTTGCCGTCGTAGCCGAACTGCTGATCCAGCGCCGGCTGCGGCGTGCCGTCGGGCAACCAATGCGTGTAGCCCGCCACGCGATCGGCCGCGTCGTAGGTGATGTCGCGCAGCAGCGACCCGAGGCGCTGTCGCACGACGCGCCCGCTCAGGTCGCGCCAGCGTTCGTGCGGTAACGGGCCGGCCTGCATCTGCCAGGCCCAGCTGCGCACCGCGCTGCCGAAGGGCTCCCAGCGGATCTCGCCGAGCAGCGGCACGGCGGCGGCGCCTGCGTCGGCGGCGAAGCTCAGCGACGTGGCCTGGCCTTGGGTGTAGCCGATGGACAGCACACCGCCCGATGGGTAGGTCAACGAGGCCAGCTTGCCGCGGGTATAGCCATAGCCGACGGTGTGCACGACAGGCGTCGGGTTCGCGCCCTCGGCCGTCTCGATGCGCTGCACGGTGGCCGCCGGCCGGCCCTGGCCGGTGTAGCGGTACAGCGCCGAGCCGGCAGGGAAGCGGCTGCTGGTGAGGCGTCCGCCGCCGTATGCGAACTCGGGGCCGGTCTGGCTGTACGACCAGCCGAGGCTCAGCTCGGGCTCGCCCGGCCGGCTGAAGACGAGGCTCGTCAGCCGGTGGTCCGGATCGTGCCGGTAGGTGGCGATGACACCGCGGCTGTCGGTGCGCGTGCGCAGGTTGCCGGTCGCATCCCAGCTGAGCGTGGTGGTGCCGGTGTCGGGGCTGATGATCTGCGTGACGTCGCCGAACCCATTGCGCACGTAGCGCGTGGCGAGCGCACGCGGGTCAGTGACCTGCGTCGTGCGGTTCAGGCCGTCGTAGGTGAAGCCGATGCGGCCCTGCAGCGGGTCGCGCCGATCGGTCAGGCGGTACAGCCGGTCATAGGTGAAGCGGGTGTCGAGGTTGAAGCCCGGCACGCCCGGGGCCTGCGTCTGCAGCGTCAGCTGGCCCTGGGGGTCGTACTCGGAGCGGGTGGTCGGTGCCGGAGAGACGGGCGGCGGAGGCAGGGCCTGTGCTTCAACATCGAAACAGGTCAGCAATGTGGCCGCGGCAAGAAGTCGGAGAAGCGGTCGCATCGTCATCACGGCCGCTCCACCTGCTGCTGAACGCGTCCGAGCAGATCGATGCTGCGGGCCAGTTGTCGCGTCAGAGTCCCGTCCGGGTCGTTGACCGTCCTTCCTATGACATTGCCTGCGGCGTCGAGCCGGTAATCGATGCGATGGCCGAGATGGTTGAAGGCCGCGGTCCGGCGGTGGGCATCGTCGTATGCGTAGCCGACCCAGCCGCCGTCGTCATCGCTGCTGCGTGTCAGCTGGCCGATCGGGTCGTAGCTGAAGCTCACGCCTTCGCCATCCACCGCAGTGCCCAGCAGCCGCTGCATCGCGTCGTAGCTGTTGTTGGTGACGCTGCCGTCGGACGCGATGCGTTGGAGCACCTGCCCGTGGCGGTTGTACGCGGTGAACTGCGTCACGCCGCCTACCGCGGTGGTGATGCTTTGCAGGTCGCCGCGCATGTGGGTGTCGGTCGTGTCGGTGTAGTAGGCGTAGGTGGTCGTGGTTTCGCCGTCCGCTCCTTGCTCGGTCGCGGTCAGCGCCTGGCCAAGCGCGTTGTAGGTCCAACGCGTGACCCGATCCGGCTCGGATTGCAGCGCTGCGCCGAAGCCGAGGTGTCCGTCTCCATCAGCGGTGGACTGCACGACCTCCTTGCACAGCACGGCGATCGGCTTGCCGTCGGGCAGCAGCGCGTCGGCAGGGGTGCAGCTTGCCGGTGCCTGGGCGTTGAACGGATCGGGCTGGCCGTTGTAGATGCGGGTCACGATGCGGCCGGGCTCGGCTCGCCGCGTCTCGATGCGCCAGTCCGGGTGCCATTGCCGGCTGAACTTTCGGGTGTTGGCGGGCAGCGTTGTGTTCTCTGCAAGCATGCCTGCGCAGTTGTGCGAGGTGCTCAGTCCCTCGACGCGCCGGACCTGCCGATGCCGGTCGTCATAGGCAAAGCAAACGCGCGCCTGGTTGAAGTCATCCTTCTCGACGAGATTGCCTGCGCTGTCGTTCAACCAGCGGCGCGTCGCGGCGGAACAGCCGCTGCCGGCAGGCTGCGAGGCCGAACTGAGGAACGCCACGCCGCCCAGCGTCTGGTAGCCCAGCACACGGGTCGCCCCCAAGGCATCGGTCACGGTGGTCGATCCCGTTGCATAGGTCAGCACGGTTCTGTCGACACCGCCGGCAAGCTGTGAACTCGTCGCGCGTCCGGTGTCGTCGAATGACCAGGTGGCATGCCGTGCGCCGTTCTGGTCCAGCAGGCCGGTGAGCGCGCCCGGGAATCGGTTCAACTCGTGCAGGTAGGTCTTGAAAGCGCCGGCCGCGTCCGTCACGCGGCGCAGTGTCGAGACACCGTTTGTCTTGACGTAGTCGTAGCGCACAGTCGCCCCTGCCACGTCCGTCAACCAGGAGAGCAGGCCGCCGGCGTCGTAGCCGAGACCGAGGCTGCGGCCGAAGGAGTCCTCCACCGCCGAAACGCGCCCCGCCGCATCGCGCGTGACGCGCACCGTGTAGCCGTCCGCCGACGTGACGCTCAGCAGCCGTCCTTGCGCATCGTAGGTTTCGAGTTCGTTCGCGTTCGATCGGTAGCGCCACCCGCCCGGTAGCCGCTCCAGCGATGAATGCTCCGTCGCATCGGCAGTCCATGCGCCGGCCGCCGCCTCGAAACGCACGGCCCTGCCGCTGCCGCGGATGACATCGGCATAGGTCGCAGCGGCGTTCGAAGGAAGGGCGTCGACTCGCCGCGAGAACGTGTGCTGCCAGCCGGCTCCCAGGATGCCTTCGGTGCTGTCGGCGCTGTTGTAGAACCGTTGGAATGTGAGCCCCTTCGATCGAGGCGAACGGTAGTCGGCGTCGCTCTGGAAGCTCTGGCCCGTCGCGACCACGATGGGGTCGCCGGCCAGCGGTGTCGATGTGTCGCCGCACTCGCTGGCGGGGCCATCGTCGGGCGTGTTTCGCGCCGTAGTGAGCGCAGCTTGCTTGAACCGGCCGTAGGCTGAGAAGGCTCCGTTGCTCTGGAGAACGACGAGCGTCGAGAACTGCAGCGCGTAGTACTTTTCGCTGCGACTGGATGCCGCGACGCTGCGCAGGTGAGCGTCCAGCTTTGCCAGCACCTGCATCCGGGCGTCGTCGAAACTGCTCGCGCAACCGGTGACCGCATCGTTCGGATAGTCGCGGTATCCATACGGATAGGGAACCCGCGGATTCTCCAGATAGCAGGGATAGCGTTCGATGCGCACCGGCCCGATCCAGTAGAGGCCGCCGGCGGTGCCGGCCATCCAGCCGCCGAGTATTGGATCGACGAAGCTGCTCGCGACCTGGATCTCAGCGTGCAAGGCCGCTGGTTTGCACAGCGATGCGACCAGGGTCGCGAGCAGGGCGGCCCGCAGCGGGCGGCCGGGAGAGGAGCAGGTCGGCATGGTGTGAGCGTCGCGGCTGGCGACAGGGCGATGGGGCGTGCAGTAGAGCAAGCGCGCCACCGCACCGGTAGTGTCCATATCGACCGCTTGCGAATCCTGAAAGTGCAGGACTGTTCGCGCCGTTCACTGCGGCGCCGTACGCGCCAGTTGCGACAACTTCCTGACCAGCGCCTCGAAGCGCTCCGCCGGCGTGTTGCCATAGCCGAGCACCAGCCCGTTGTCGTGGGCCGAGGGCTGCAGCGCAAAGCTCGACAGTGCCGCCGGCGCCATTCCGTGCCGCAGCGCCACGGCGGCGATGCGGGCATCGGCGTACTCACCCGGCAGCCGCACCGTGAGGTGCATGCCGCAATGCCCGCCGTCGATCGCATGCGGCACGCGCAGGTAACGCGACAACGCCTCCCGCCGCGCGACCTGCCGCTCGCGGTACAGCCGCCGCATGCGCCCCAGGTGCCGCCCGAACGCACCGCTCTCGATGAAATCGCCGAGCGCCAGCTGCTCGTGCCGATGCCCACCACGCAGCAGTTGCCCGAGCGGCGCCTGCAGCCTCGCGGCGAGCGCCTCCGGCAGCACCAGGAAGCCGAGCCGCAGCGACGGGAACATCGTCTTGCTGAAGGTGCCCACATACAACACCGGCGCCTGCGCGACCAGGCCCTGCATCGCGCCGATCGGCTCGCCGGCGTGGCGGAATTCGCTGTCGTAGTCGTCCTCGATGATCCACGCGCCGTGGCGCTGCGCCTGCGCGATCAGGTCGAGCCGGCGCGCCGCGCTCATCACCGCGCCGGAAGGGTACTGGTGCGACGGCGTCGCGTAGATCAGCCGCGGCGGCCGCGCAGCCCAGTCGCTCTCGCGCACGCACAGCCCTTCGGCATCGACGCGCATCGGCACGATCTGCAGGTCGGCCGCATGCATCGCGGTGCGGGCGCCGCGGTAGCCCGGGTCCTCGACCCACACGGTGTCGCCAGGGTTCGTCAGCAGCCGCGCGCACAGCGCCAGCGCCTCCATCGCGCCTTCGGTGACGACGACCTGTTCGGCCTCGCAGCGCACGCCGCGCGCCACGCTCAGGTGGCGGGCGATCGAGCGGCGCAGCGTCGGCTCGCCGAGCGGGTTGCCATAGCCCAGCGTCGACGGACCTGCGCTGCCCATCGCGCGATCGAGTGCCCGGCGCCATTCGGCCAGCGGGAACTGGGCCAGCGCCGGCACGCCGGGGCGCAATGCCGCATCGCCGTCGGTCTGTGCGGGCTCGGACTGGATCGGCGACAGGCGCCGGGCGATCGCCGGTGGTGCCGCCGGCGCGGCGCGCGGCACCGGTTTGCCTTGCGCTGTACGGGCCGTGCGAGCCGGGCGGGTCAGCGCCGCGACGCGCGTGCCCTGTCGATCGGGCAGCAGGTAGCCTTCGGCCGCGAGCAGGTCGTACACGGCCGTCACGGTGTTGCGCGAGATCCCGAGCGCCTCGGCGAGCGCCCGCGAACCCGGCAGGCGGGTGCCCGGCGCCAGCGTTGCACCGAGGATCGCGTGCTTCAGCCGGTCGTGCAGCTGGCGTTGCAGCGAGGCCGGGCCGCGCTCGCGCGAGAGCGGCGCATCGAGCAGGGCCTGCGGCACGGGCGAGGTCATCGTGGCTCCATGAAAATCGTCATGCGTGGCGCTTTTCAAGGTGCCACACCGGCGCTACTGTAGAGCACCCTGAACCCGAAGCACCCGCAAGGACGACGACGATGACCTGGCTCACCCCCCTCCGACTGCAAGGCTCGCACGGTTCGCTCGAGCCGCTCTCCATCGACCACGAGCAGGACCTGGTCGCCGCGGTCAGCGACGGCGAACTGTGGAACCTCTGGTACACCGCGATCCCGGCGCCGCAGGCGATGCGGGCCGAGATCGAGCGCCGCCTCGACCTGCAGCGCAAGGGCTCGATGGTTCCGTTCACGACGCGCGATGCCGCCGGCCGCATCGTCGGCATGACGACCTTCATGAACATCGACGCGGTGAACCAGCGTGTCGAGATCGGCTCCACCTGGACGGCCGCGAGCGTGCAGCGCAGCGGCTTCAACACCGAATGCAAGCTGCTGCTGCTGACGCACGCGTTCGCCGAGGAGGCCATCGCGGTCGAGTTCCGCACCAACTTCTTCAACCAGCAGAGCCGGTGCGCGATCGAACGCCTGGGCGCCAAGCTCGACGGCATCCTGCGCAGCCACCAGCGCATGCCCAACGGGCTGCTGCGCGACACCTGCGTCTACAGCATCACGCGCGCCGAGTGGCCGGCGGTGCGGGCGCACCTGCAGTGGCAGCTGGACAAGCCGCGCTGAGCAATCCGCGCTGAGCGAAGTGCCTGTGAGAATGCAGGCATGCCCTTGCCCTCCGACCCGCCGACCACCGTCCCGCTGCGCCCCCGCCTGACCCTGCAAACCCTGACCCGCGGCGACGGCCTGCTCGGCATGCGCGCGATGAACGGCTTCGGCCCGCGCAGCCAGAAGCTCAGCGTCGCGCGCATCGAATGGACCTACGAGGCCGCGCCCGGCCTGCTCTGGGAAACGCCGGCGCCGACCAGCGTGCTCGGCAAGCGGCCGTCGCCGACCGAGCTGTTGCGCGGCGCGTGGAACGAGCGCGTGGTGCTCGAGCGCGACCTGGCCGGCGAGGCCGATGCGATGGACCTGCTGTGGTCCACCGGCTTGCGCCCGCTGCCGATGCAGGCGCTGCAGTGGCGCAGCGCCGAAGCCGGCGAGGGCCATCCGCAGCTGTGGACCCTGCCCGAAGAAGTGCAGTTCGGCGCCTTCTGGCTCGACCAGGTGCCGCGCTTGCAGGGCCTCGGCTGGTCGGTGGTGGTGGCGCCGGGCTTCGCGCACATGAGTTCGCCGGTGGAGCGCTGGCGGTTGCTGATCGACCCGGTCACCGGCGCCGAGCAGGGGCGCGAGCTGGTCGACGCACCGTCGCGCCACCAGGTGCCGCTCGCGTCGCTTGGCCAGCCGAAGCGCGAGGGCTCGTTCATGGTGAGCCTCGGGATCGAGGTCGATGGCGAGCCGGTCGACCTGGCGCCGCTGCTGGTCGACCTGTTCAAGCGCGAGCCGCGCTGGCTCGACGCCCAACAGGTCGCAGACATCCCCGACGACAAGATCGTGATGCTGCGCCGGGGCAAGGGGGGGCGCGGCATCGAATCGCCAGCCGGCCCGCTGAAGGCCATCGTCAGCGCGATGCTCGACCTGCTGACCGATCCGAAGCGGCAGGAAGGCCCGATGAAGCTGTCCAACTGGGAGGCCCAGCGCATCGAGGCGCTGCGGCTCAGCCTGATGGACACGCAGGCCGCGCGCGCCGGCGAGCACGGCCGCTGGCAGCTGCAGGGCGACGCCGGCCTGACCGAGCTGACGC
>NZ_JBFULV010000123.1:0-17852 GCF_054049715.1 Rhizobacter sp. P5_C2
GCCCATCGTGCGGCCGTAGACGCGGCGCACCCGCTCGGGCAGCGGCGGGTGCGTCGACAGCCAGCCCGCCGGCGCCTGCATCAGCTGGCCGGCCATCAGGCGCGAGGGCACGCGGTGCAGCGTGGCTTCGTGCTCGTCGACCTGGTGCCAGATCTTGCGCAGCGTGCCGCCCAGCCCGTCGCGGCTGCGGGTGAACTGCACCGCGCCGGCATCGGCCAGCAGCTCGCGCTGCCGCGACACGGCGGCCTGCAGCACCCGGCCGGCGGCCCAGCCCAGGCTGCCGGCGGCGATGAAGACCGGGCCGATCAGCACGCCCGGGAAGCTGTGGTTGCCGTCTTCGTCGGTGTCGAAGAGCCGGTGGCCGTAGCCGTGCACCAGCGACAGGCCCCACACCAGCGCGAGCAGCACCATGTGCAGGCGCAGGTCGCCGTTGTGAATGTGGCCGAACTCGTGCGCGACCAGGCCCTGCAGCTCGTCGCGGTTCAGTCGTTGCAATGCGCCGCGCGTCACCGCGACCACCGATTCCTCGGCCGACCAGCCGGCCGCGAAGGCGTTGATCGCGTGCTCGTGCTCCAGCAGGTAGACACGCGGGCGCGGCAGGCCCGACGCGAGCGCCATCTCGTCGACGATGTTCAGCAGCCGGCGCTCGGTGACGTCACGTGCGTCCAGCAGCTCGCGCCCGCCGGCCCACTCGGCCACGTGGGCGCCACCGCCGCTGCGCAGCCGCGCCGTCTCGACCCAGCAGCCGCCGAGCACGAACAGCAGCACGATCGCGGTGTTGGTCTCGAAGAAGAGCGGCGGCAGGCCGAGGAAGCCGGTGCCGCGCAGCAGCAGCGCCGTGCCGCCCCACCACAGCGCGAACAGCGCCGCGTTGACCACCAGCACCAGCGCGATCAGCAGCAGCGCGAACAGCGCCAGCAGCCGCAGCGTGGCCTGGCGGGTCTCGTGCTGCTGGTCGCGAAAGCGCACGGGGGCGTGCGGACTACAGCTGCACGCGCACCGCGGTGCGTTCGGCCTCGCTGGTGGTGGACTGCAGCATCGCGGCTTCGCGGAAGCCGAACAGCGCGGCCAGCAGGCGGGTCGGGAACTGCTGCGCGGCGACGTTGTAGTCGAAGGCCGCGTCGTTGAACAGCTGGCGCGAGAACGCGACCTTGTTCTCGGTGCTGGTCAGCTCCTCGGAGAGTTCGCGCAGGCTCTGGTCGGCCTTCAGCTCCGGGTAGGCCTCGACCAGCGCCATCAGCCGGCCCATGGCGGTGCCGAGCACGCCTTCGGCCATCGCGAGGCTGGTGACCGGCCCGGCGRCACCCGGGCGTGAGCGTGCCAGGTCGGCCGCGGCCTTGGCCTGGTTGCGCGCGGCGGTCACGGCTTCCAGCGTCTCGCGCTCATGGGTCACGTACTTGCGGGCGACCTCGACCAGGTTCGGGATCAGGTCGTAGCGGCGCTTGAGCTGCACGTCGATCTGCGCGAAGGCATTGCCGATCACGTTGCGCAGGCGCACCAGCCGGTTGTAGGCGCCGACGGCCCAGAAGACCAGCACGGCAAGAAGGATCCAGGCGACGATTTGGGGGGTGCTCATGAAGGCGTTCGGCGCAGTTGATGCGTGCGCACTCTACGACAGAGGGCGTGAGCAACGGCAGTCGGTTTGACGCACATGTCGTGCGAATTGCACGGCAGAAAACCTTGCGAAATCAAGGTTTGCAATAAATATCTTGCAATCAAAAGACGTGCAAGATAAATTCTGCGGCCTTTCCGATCTCGTTCCACCACGATCCATGGACAACACCGCGATCCGCTTTCGCCTTCAGGCCCTGCGCGAACGCCACAACATCACCCAGGAGGCGTTGGCGCAAAGCCTGGGCTTCAAGGACCGCCAGACGCTCTCCCAGATCGAACTGGGAGAGCGCAAGCTGAGTTCGGACGAGATGCTCCGCGCCGCGAAGGTCTTCGGGGTCGCCATCGACTACTTCACCGACCCGTTTGAACTGGCTGGCGAAGGGCAGTTCTCCTGGAGGCAGGCGAACGCCGATCCGCAGGAGCTGGAGCAGTTCGAACGAAAGGCGGGCCGGTGGATCGCCGCCTTCAGGCACCTGGCACGCCTTCGCGGGGATCGCATCCACTCGTCGCTCAGGCGCGTGGCGCTGACCCCGAGATCCTCCTTCGAGGCGGCCGTGGCGGAAGGTGAGGCGATCGGGGCGGCGCTGCAACTGGGCGACGTGCCTGCGGCCGGCCTGGCCGACGCTCTGCAAGCCGAACTCGACACCGTGGTTCTGCATGTCGACACGGTTCGAGGCGTGTCGGGTGCGGCCTGCCAGCTCGATCAGTTGAACGCCATCCTGATCAACCGCCGCGAACCTGCCGCGCGCCGCGCCTTCGACCTGGCGCACGAACTGTTCCACTTGTTGACCTGGCACGCGATGCCGCCTCGTCATGTCGAATCGGATCACCTGGGGAGCCGCGAAGAAAAGCGCGTCGAGCAACTGGCGGAGAACTTCGCTGCCGGCCTGCTGATGCCGTCCACCATGATCCATGCGTGGGTCGAGGCCAGCCCGATGCCGTCGGAATCTTCTGCACTTTGTGCGTGGCTCAGGGCCGCCGCCGTCAGGTTCGGTGTCAGCGGTGCCGCGGTCAAGTGGCGGCTGGTGAACGCAGGCATGCTCAAGCGCACGGTCGCCGAAGGACTGGCCGATGAGCTGGTGCGGGCCGGCGCTGACACGTCTTCGACGCAACTGCCCAAGCGCTACAGCCGATCCTTCGTCGAGGTCATCGGCTGGGGCATCGACGAGGGACACCTGTCGGCACGCCGGGCAGCGACCCTGCTCGAGACCTCTCTGGACGACCTCCGCAGCCTGTTCGCGGAGCATGCACTGCCGGCGCCCTTCGACCTGTGAGGTCCCGCGATGGACTTCCGGCCGAAGCAGCGCGTGCTCGTCGACACGAACGTCATCATCGCCAAAGCCCCGACATGGCCGCCATCCGTCATGCCCATGGATGCGGGTGGCTGGATCGCGTGGTGTCGCTGGAGGCGATGAACGCGCATTTGAAAGGGCGCCTGGCGTCGGCGCTGCGCGACAACTACACCGAGCGTTGGATGAGCGCGCGCCGCACCCGACTCCTTCTCGGCTGAGCCCCTTCGCGAGTCCGACAGGGGCCGATCACCGCTCCACCGGCGGATGCTTCAGCGAATGCGCCACCTCGGCCAGCGCCTCGCGCGCCTGGTCGCCGTCGCGCGGCAGGCCCAGCTCGCCGCGCTCGTAGGCCATCGCGAGCGCCTGGTGGGCCGGCGGGTATTCCAGTGCGGCCGCTTCGCGGTACAGCGCCAGCGCGCGCGCCTCGTCGCGCGGCACGCCGTTGCCTTCGCGCGCGGCGTTGGCAAGCAGGAACAGCGCCTGCGGGTCGTGCGCTTGCGCGGCCTGCGCCAGCCAGCGCGCCGCTGCCGCCGGCTCCTGCGCGCGGCGGGCCATCAGCCCGCGCTGCAAGGCCGCGCCGGCATGGCCGGCCGCGGCGGCACGCTCGAAATCGCGCGCCGCCTGCGCCTCGTCGTGCTGCGCGCCCGATTGCAGGCGCAGCCGGCCGAGCAGGTACGAAGCCTGGGCATCGCCCTGCTGCTGGGCCGCCAGCAGCCACTGCAGCGCCTCGGCCCGGTCCGCGCCTTCGGTCGACGCCAGCACGCTGCCGAGCGCCTGCTGCGCCTGCGCCGCGCCGCCTTGCGCGCGGTAGCGCAGCTGCTGCAGCGCCTGCGCATCGCGGCCGGCACCGGCACGCACCGCGAGTTGCTCGGTCGACACCGCGGCCAGCGCTTCGCGGTCGCCCGCGCCATTGCGCAGGTGCAGGCCCACCGCCAGTGCCGCGGTGGCGGCTGCCAGCGCGACCAGTGCCCAGAAGAAGGTGCGGTCGGCCGGCAGCGCCATTGGCGCCACGGACGTCGTCAGGTCGGGGGCCACGTCGCTGGTCACTGCGCCAGGTCGATCGCGTAGACCGACAGGCTCTTGCCGCTGCCGTCATCGGCCAACTGCAGCGTGATGCCGGTCAGGCCCGCGGCCTGCGCCAGCGTCAGCTGGCCGACAGCCGACTTGAAGGTCACCGGCCCGGCCGTCGTCACCTTCGTGAAGTGCCAGCTGCGGTGCGAACCGTTGCTCGCGCGGGTCAGGTTCTTCGCGGTCTTGATGTAGGCGATCAGCGCATCGCGGTTCGCATCGGGCGACGCGTAGATCGTCTTGCTGCCGTCCAGGCCGGGGAAGCTGCCGCCGCCGCTCGCACGGTAGTTGTTGGTCGCGACGATGAACTCCGCCGCCGCGTCGATGGCCGTGCCCTTGTACGTCAGGTTCTTGATGCGGCTGCCGACCGGCTGCGTCACGTCGATCTCGTACTGCATGTCGGCCGACGTGAACATGTCGAAGTTGTAGCCCGGGTAGCTGCTGACCAGCTCCTGCGCCGTGGTCAGCGCCGGGTTGATCGTGTTGAAGCGCTTCGCCGCGGTCTCCAGCCAGCCCTTGATGTCGGCCCCGTTCACCTTCACCGCGTAGATCGTGTTCGGGTACAGGTACAGGTCGGCCGCGTTGTTGATCGCGAGCGGGCCGGCGGCCACGTCGGTGAAGTCGGCGCCACCGGCGAAGCCGGACTTGAACGGCGCGCTGACCGACAGCACCGGCAGCGTCTTGAACTCCGGCCGGTTGGCCTGGATGTAGGCCGAGACGTAGTCCGCCTGCGCCTGGTTGACGATCTCGATCGCACCCGGCTCGCCCACGTCGGCGAAGTAGCTCGTCATGCGGAAGTCGGTCGTGCCGACCGGCGTCTTCACGTAGGTGATGGTCGCCTGGTGCTCCGCCTCGATCAGCGGCGCCACCGTCGCGTCGACCGCGACATAGGTCTTGTCGGCGTTCTGCGTCGAGCGCGCCTGCACCGTGGTCTTCGTCGTGTCGACGCTCCACTTGCTGCCGTCGTGCTTCAGCGACAGGCCGATCACGCCCAGGTGCTTGCCCCAGAAGTTGGCCATCACGGTCGGCACGCCGTTGACGGTGCCCTTGGCCTTGTCGACGCCGGTCTGGTTGAACTGGCCGACGGTGCTCGCCGCGTCCGGGAAGATCTGGTGCGAGTGGCCGATCAGCATCGCATCGACGCCGGCCACCTTCGACAGGTGCCAGCTGCCGTTCTCCATCGTCGGCGAGTAGGCGCCGGCGTCGAGTCCGCCGTGCGAGATCACGACGATCAGCTCGGCGCCCTTCGCACGCATCTCAGGGACGAATTTTTCGGCGGTTTCCTTCACGCCCTCGGTGTAGACCTTGCCGTCCAGCCAGCGCTTGTCCCAGGCCAGGATGGTCGGCGGCGCGAAGCCGATGAAGCCCACCTTGACCGGCACGCTGATGTCGTTGCCGGCCGGGTCCTTGGCCTTCAGCGTCTTCGTGACGATGGTGTAGGGCGTGAACAGCGGCTGCTTGCTCTTGACGCTGTAGACGTTGGCCAGCACCTGCGGGAAGGCCGGGCCGGCGCACTTGGGTTGCGCGCCGACGGCCGGCATGCCGTCGACGTCGAAGGCGTTGCCGGTGACCTGCGCGAGGTAGGGCAGGCCGTAGTTGAACTCGTGGTTGCCGATGCCGCCCACGTCATAGCCGGCGGCGTTCATCGCCTTGTAGATCGCGAGCGTGCCGGTGCAGGCCACCGGGGTCACCAGCGCCTGGTAGTCCGACAGCGCGGTGCCCTGGATGGTGTCGCCGTTGTCCACCAGCAGCGTGTTCGCGAACTCGGCGCGCGCGGCCTTGATCAGCGTCGAGGTGCGCTCGAAGCCGAGCGTGCTGTCGGCGGCGAGCTTGAAGTAGTCGTAGCTGCGCACATTGGTGTGCAGGTCGGTGGTCTCCAGCAGCGCGAGCTGCGCGGTGGTGCCGGCTGCCACGGTCGGCGTGCTCGCCGGCGGCGCGTCGTCGTCGCTGCCGCCACAGGCCAGCAGGCCGACGCCTACGGCGATGGCACCCAGGCTCCAAGCGATCCCTCGATTCAACTTCATCTGAATTCCTCGTTGTCTGGCGGCCCTGGGGCGAAGCGGGGAGTGTCGCGACGACATGTGGCAGGTCTGTGAAATCCGATACTTCGATCCAGCCCGAAGCAATTGACGGGCCGTCGGCGCGACGATCCGACATCGCTTCCTGGAATTCCCATGACCTCTGTCGACCTGACTTCTCTCGACCTGATGATCCTGCTGGCCTTCGCCGGCTTCGTCTTCACCCTTGCCGGTTTCGTGAAGGGCGTGATCGGCCTCGGGCTGCCGACCATCTCGATGGGCCTGCTGAGCGTCGTGATGCCGCCGGCGCAGGCGGCGGCGCTGCTGGTGGTGCCGTCGTTCGTCACCAACCTGTGGCAGATCGCCGGGCCGGGCTTCGGCGCGTTGTTGCGCCGGCTGGCGACGCTGCTGATCGGCGTGTGCGCCGGTGTCGCGCTCGGCGCCGGCTGGCTGAGCGCCGGCCATGCACCGGGTTGGGCTGGCATTGCGCTCGGGCTGTCGCTGCTGGTGTATGCGAGTTTGGGCCTGCTGTCGGTGCGGCTGCACGTGCCGCCGCGGTGGGAGCCGTGGCTGTCGCTGCCGGTTGGCGTGGCCACCGGCCTCGTCACTGCGGCGACCGGCGTGTTCGTGATCCCGGCCGTGCCGTATCTGCAGGCGCTCGGCCTCGGCAAGGACGAACTGGTGCGTGCGCTCGGCATCTCGTTCCTGGTGTCGACGATCGCGCTGGCCATCAGCCTGCGCCATGGCGGGGCGCTCGACGCGCAGGCCGCCGGCAGCTCGCTGCTCGCGCTGCTGCCGGCGCTGCTCGGCATGGGCCTGGGCCAGCGGCTGCGGCGCGCGGTGCAGCCGGAGACCTTCAAGCGCGTGTTCTTCGCCGGGTTGTGGCTGCTCGGTGCTTATCTGGCGCTGCGCTCGGTGCTGACCTGAGCGCGTGCGAGGATCCCACGATGAGCAGCCCGAGCCCCGAACCGCGCTTCGCCCGCATCGCCGCGATGATCGGCGACCCGACCCGCGCCCGCATGCTGGCCGCGCTGATGGGCGGCCAGTACCTCGCCGCCGGCGAGCTGGCCGAGCTCGCCGGGGTCACCGCGCAGACCGCCAGCACGCACCTGACGCAGCTGGTCGACAACGAGCTGGTCGTCGTGCGCACGCAGGGCCGGCACCGCTATTTCCGGCTCGCCGATGCCGACATCGGCCATGCGCTGGAGGCCTTGTCGCTGGTGGCCGAGCGGGCCGGCAGCGCCGACAAGTGGAACCACGGCGCCTACAAGCCACTGAAGGCGGCGCGCACCTGCTACAGCCACCTGGCCGGCGAGCTGGGCGTCGCGTTGTTCGACGGGCTGCTGGCCCGCGGCACGCTGGCGCCGCGCGACGGGCAGTTCGTGCTGACCGACGTCGGCCGGCATGAGCTGCAGACGCTGGGCGTCACGCTGCCGGCGGCCGGATCGAAGCGCTACGCCTATGCGTGCCTCGATTGGTCGGAGCGCCGTGACCACCTCGCCGGCGGCCTGGCCGTCAGCCTGCTCAACCACGCGATCGACCACGGCTGGCTGCGCCGCGTCGAAGGTTCTCGTGCGTTGACCCTGACGCCGGACGGCCGGCGCGCGCTCGCGCCGTGGCTCTCGCGTCAGCCGGCCTGTTCGGTGTCGGCGAACGGCATCGCGCCGTGACGACGCCACGCGCCGTAGCCGCGCGCGCGCAGCGCGCAGGCCGGGCACTGGCCGCAGCCATAGCCCCATTCGTGCCGCAGAGTGCGCTCGCCGAGGTAGCAGGTGTGGGTGTGCTCGACGACGATGTCGGTCAGCGCGTCGCCGCCCAGTTCGTCGGTCAGCGCCCAGGTCTGCGCCTTGTCGAGCCACATCAGCGGGGTCTCGATCATCATCGGCGTGTCCATGCCGAGGCTCAGCGCGACCTGCTGCGCCTTCAGCGTGTTGTCGCGGCAATCGGGGTAGCCTGAGAAGTCGGTCTCGCACATGCCGCCTACCAGCACGCTGAGCCCGCGCCGGTAGGCCACCGCGGCGGCGAATGTGAAGAACAGCAGGTTGCGGCCCGGCACGAAGGTGTTCGGCAGGCCGCTCGCGTTCATCTCGATCGCGCGCGACTTGGTCAGCGCGGTGTCGGAGATCTGGCCGAGCAGCTGCAGGTCGAGCAGGTGGTCGTCGCCGAGCTTGCCGGCCCAGCGCGGGAACGTCGCATGCAGCTGCGCGCGCACGTTCAGCCGGCATTCCAGCTCGACGACATGGCGCTGGCCGTAGTCGAAGCCGATGGTCTCGACGTGGGCATAGCTTTCGAGTGCCCACGCGAGGCAGGCGGTGGAATCCTGGCCGCCGGAAAACAGCACCAGGGCGGATCGCGGATCGCTCATGTGCGCACTTCCCCCTGGCCGAGCACGACCCATTTCATCGACGTGAGCCCTTCCAGGCCGACCGGCCCGCGCGCGTGGAACTTGTCGGTGCTGATGCCGATCTCGGCGCCCAACCCGTACTCGAAGCCATCGGCGAAGCGCGTGCTGGCGTTGACCATCACGCTGGCCGAATCGACCTCGCGCAGAAAGCGCATCGCGTGACCGTGGTGCTCGGTCAGGATCGCATCGGTGTGGTGCGAGCCGTGGCGGTTGATGTGCGCGATGGCCTCGTCGAGGTCGGCCACCAGCTTCACGCTGATGACCGGGGCGAGGTACTCCTCGTTCCAGTCCTGCTCGGTCGCGGGCACCAGCGTCAGCCCGGTGACCGGCTTCAGCAGCGCGAGCGCGGCGGCATCGCAGCGCATCTCGACGCCCTTGGGCGCCCACAGCGCCCCGAGGCGCGGCAGGAAGGCGGCCGCGATGTCGCGGTGCACCAGCAGCGATTCGGCGGCATTGCAGGGGCTGTACTTCTGCGTCTTCGCGTTGTCGGTCACGCGCAGCGCGAGTTCCAGATCGGCCTGCGCATCGACGTAGACGTGGCAGTTGCCGTCGAGGTGCTTGATGACCGGCACGCGCGCCTCGCGGCTGATGCGCTCGATCAGGCCCTTGCCGCCGCGCGGGATGATCACGTCGACCGCTTCGGGCGACGCGATCAGGTGGCCGACGGCGGCGCGGTCGGTGGTCTGCACCAGCTGCACCGCGTCGGGCGGCAGGCCGGCTTCGGCGAGCGAGGCCTGCACCAGCTTCCACAGCGCGAGGTTCGAATGGATGGCCTCGGAGCCGCCGCGCAGGATGCAGGCGTTGCTGCTCTTGATCGCGAGCGACGCGGCTTCGATGGTCACGTTCGGGCGGCTCTCGTAGATCATGCCGAACACGCCCAGCGGCACGCGCATCTGGCCGACGCTGATGCCGCTCGGCCGGCGGCGCAGCCCGGTGATCTCGCCGATCGGGTCGGGCATCGCGGCGATCTGCTCGCAGCCTTCGGCGACGGTGGCCAGCACTTTCGGCGTGAGCTTCAGCCGGTCGACCAGCGGGGCGGCCAGGCCAGCGGACACCGCGGCGTCGATGTCGATCTGGTTGGCCTGGGCCAGCGCGGTGCCGTCTTCGCGCAGCCGGCGCGCCAGCGCCAGCAGCGCGGCGTTCTTCGCGGCGGTGGTGGCAGCAGCCATTCGGCTGCTGGCCGCACGTGCTGCTGCGCCCATGTGGGCAATCGCAGCCTGGAGGTCGTTCGAGGTCATGCGGGCGATTGTCGCAAACCCCGTGCCGGCCAGGGGCGTTGCGGGAATCGCCCTGTCAGGCCAGTTCGGCCGATCGATGGCACGCCGCCCACTGCATCGGTGCCACCTCGGCCAGCAGCGGCACCTCGACGCGGCAGCGCTCGATCGCATGCGGGCAGCGCTTGTGGAAGGCGCAGCCGCTCGGCGGGTTCAGCGGCGACGGCAGCTCGCCGGCCAGCACCGTCTTCTGCGCGCGCGAGGCCGCATCGATGCGCGGCGTGCTCGCCAGCAAGGCCCGCGTGTACGGGTGGCGCGGCGTGGCGAACAGCTGCCGCTTGGGCGCCTTCTCGACCACCTTGCCGAGGTACATCACCAGCACCTCGTCGGCGATCAGCTCGACCACCGCCAGGTTGTGCGAGATGAAGACGTAGGCCACCTGCGTCTCTTCCTGCAGGTCCATCAGCAGGTTCAGCACCTGCGCCTGGATCGACACGTCGAGCGCCGACACCGGCTCGTCGGCGACGACGATGCGCGGCTGCAGCATCAGCGCGCGCGCGATCGCGACGCGCTGGCGCTGACCGCCGGAGAACATGTGCGGGTAGCGCTGGTGGAACTCCGGCCGCAGGCCGACGCGCGCCATCATCGCGCGCGCCCGCTCGGTGCGTTCGGCGGCCGACAGCGTGGTGTTGATGGCCAGCGGCTCCTCGAGCGCATGGCCGATCTTCTTGCGCGGGTTCAGGCTCGCGAACGGGTTCTGGAACACCATCTGCACCTCGCGGCGCAGGCGCTTGCGCGTCGCCGCATCGGCGGTCGCGACATCGACGCCGCCGAGCACCAGGTGCCCGCTGGTCGGCGTCTCGATCATCGTGATCTGGCGTGCGAGCGTGCTCTTGCCGCAGCCGGATTCGCCGACGACGGCCAGCGTGCGGCCGGCCTTCACCTCGAACGACACGCCGTCGAGCGCGCGCGCGAGTGCCTTCGGCTTCAGGAAGCCCTGCGAGACCGGGTAGTGCCTGGCCAGGTCGTTGGCGACCAGCACGGTCTCATCGCGTTCAGCGCTCATGCGGCCTCCGTCAACGGGAAGAAGCAACGCGCTTGCGAGCCTTCGGGCCCGTACAGGTCTGGCCGCTCGGCGCGGCACCGGTCCTGCACGCGCGGGCAGCGCGGCGACAGCAGGCAACCGCTCGGCCGGTCGTAGGCGCCCGGCACCACGCCGGGCATCGAGCTGAGCCGGCGCTGGCCGATGTTGTGCTCCGGCAGCGCCGACAGCAGCGCCGCGGTGTACGGGTGGCGCGGGGCCTCGAAGATGCGCGGCACGCCGGCCGTCTCGACCACTTCGCCGGCGTACATCACCTGCACGCGTTGCGCGACCTCGGCCACCACGCCCAGGTCGTGCGTGATCAGCATCAGCGCCATGCCGCGTTCGCGCTGCAGGCGCAGCAGCAGCGCGAGCATCTGCGCCTGGATCGTCACGTCGAGCGCGGTGGTCGGCTCGTCGGCGATCAGCAGCCGCGGGTTGCAGGCGATCGCCATCGCGACCATCACGCGCTGGCTCATGCCGCCCGACAGCTGGTGCGGATAGGCGTCGAGCCGGCGCTCGGCATCGGGAATCTCGACGTCCTTCAGCAACTGCAGCGCGCGTGCCCGCAGCGCCTTCTTCGAGCCGCCTTCGTGGATGCGCAGCGTCTCCATCAGCTGGTAGGCCACCGTGAAGCACGGGTTCAGGCTGCTCATCGGATCCTGGAAGATCATCGCGATGTCGCGGCCCAGCATCTGCCGGCGCTGCTTCAGCGGCATCGTCAGCAGGTCGTGGCCGTCGAAGCGCAGCGTCTGCGCCGAGACCCGGCCGGGCTCGTCGATCAGCCCCATCAGCGCAAGCGCGGTCACGCTCTTGCCCGAGCCCGACTCGCCGACGATGCCCACCACCTCGCCCGCGTCGATGCGCAGGCTCACGCCGTCGACCGCCTTGAACGGCGACGCGACCGAGCCGAATTCGACCCGCAGTTGATCCACTTCCAGCAAGGCCATCGGTCTTATCTCTTCAGCTTCGGGTCCAGCGCATCGCGCAGCCCGTCGCCCATCAGGTTGAAGGCCAGCACCGACACCAGGATCGCGAGACCCGGCAGCGTGACGACCCACCATGCGCTCTGGATGAACTCCAGTGCGCTGGCCAGCATCGAGCCCCATTCGGGCGTCGGCGGTTGCGCGCCCAGGCCGAGGAAGCCGAGCGCGGCCGCATCGAGGATCGCGGTCGAGAAGCCGAGCGTGGCCTGCACGATCAGCGGCGCGGCGCAGTTCGGCAGCACGGTGTCGAACATCAGCCGCAGCGTGCCGGCACCGGCCAGCCGCGACGCGGCGACATAGTCCTTGCCGAGCTCGCCGATCACCGCGGCGCGCGTCAGGCGCACGAAGTGCGGCAGCATCACGATCGCGATCGCGTACATCGCGTTCATCAGCCCGGGGCCGAGGATCGCGACCACCGAGACCGCCAGCAGCAGGCTGGGCAGCGCCAGCATGATGTCCATCAGCCGCATGATGGTGAACTCGGTCGCACCGCGGAAGAAACCGGCCAGCAGGCCCAGCACGACGCCGATGCTCAGCGACAGCCCGACCGACACCAGCCCGATCAGCAGCGACAGCCGCGTGCCGTGGATCAGCCGCGACAGCACGTCGCGCCCGACCGGGTCGGTGCCGAGCAGGAAACGGTGGCCGTTGACCAGCTCCCACGACGGCGCGTGCAGCGTCGCGTCGCGGTACTGCTCGGACGGCGAATAGGGCGCGATCACGTCGGCCAGCAGCGCGCACAGCAGCAGCGCGACGACGACGGCCAGGCCGATGATCGCGCCGCGGTTGCGGCGGAAATCGCGCCACAGCTCGGCCAGCTGCGTCGGCGGTGTGCCGGTGTCGGGCGGGGCGGCTTGCGGAAGGCTGGCTTGGCTCATCAGTGGTGCCTGATTCGGGGATTGATCACGCCGTACAGCAGGTCGACCACCAGGTTGACCGCGATGATCACCGTGGCCGACATCAGGATGCCGCCCTGCACCGCCGGGTAGTCGCGGCGGTGGATGGCCTCGACCAGCCACTTGCCGATGCCCGGCCACGAGAAGATCGTCTCGGTGAGGATCGCGCCGGCCAGCATCGTGCCGACCTGCAGCCCGATCGTCGTGACGACCGGGATCAGCGCATTGCGCAACGCATGGATGCCGACCACGCGCCAGGTCGACGCGCCCTTGGCGCGCGCGGTGCGCACATAGTCTTCGCGCAGCACCTCGAGCATCGACGAGCGCGTCATGCGCGCGATCACCGCCAGCGGGATGGTGCCGAGCGCGACCGCCGGCAGGATCAGGTGCGACAGCGCGCTGCGGAACGCGCCGGCGTCATCGGACAGCAGCGAGTCGATCAGCATGAAGCCGGTGACCGCCGGGATGTCGAACTGGATCGCGATGCGGCCCGACACCGGCGTCCAGCCGAGCGTGACCGAGAAGAACAGGATCAGCAGCAGGCCCCACCAGAAGATCGGCATCGAGTAGCCGGTCAGCGAGGCGCCCATCACGGTGTAGTCGTAGACGGTGTTGCGCTTCATCGCGGCCAGGATGCCGGCCGGCAGGCCGATCGCGAGCGCGAGGAACAGCGCGACCATCGACAGCTCGATGGTGGCCGGGAACAGTGTCAGGAATTCGCGGAAGACCGGCTCGTGCGTGATGGTCGACAGGCCGAGGTCGCCGTGCAGCGCCCGCCAGACGTAGTCGAGGTACTGCTGCCACAACGGGCGGTCGAGGCCGAACTCATGCACCAGGCGCTGGTAGCGCTCGGGCGTCATGCCGCGTTCGCCGGACATGGCTTCGACCGGGTCGCCCGGCAGCAGGCGGATCAGCGAGAACACCAGCAGCGTGATGCCGATGAAGGTCGGCAGCACCAGCGAGAGGCGTTTGGCGAGGAAGGTGAACATGGAGGAATGCGTTCAGGCCGGACGGAGGTGAAGAACCTCCATCCAGCCTGTGCTTCAGGACAAGGAGGACCCGCTTATTTGGCGAGATCCACTTTGGTGAAGTAATGGTGCGCGGTCGCATCCATCTTGTAGCCGATCACTTCCTTGCGCACCGGATCGAAGCGCACCGAGTGGGCGATCGGGATCCACGGGGCTTCCTCGTGGGTGATCTCCTGGGCCTTCGAGTACAGCGCGGCGCGGTCGGACTGCTTCGTCACCGCCTTGGCCTTCTGCACCAGGTCCTCGAACTCCTTGTTGCACCAACGCGAGACGTTGCCGCCGCCCTTGACGGCCGAGCAGCCCAGCAGCGGTACGAAGAAGTTGTCGGGGTCGCCGTTGTCGCCGGACCAGCCGAACATCATCGCGTGCTGCTCGCCGGTCTTGCTGCGCTTGCGGTACTCGCCCCATTCGAAGGTGATCAGCTTGGTCTTCACGCCGATCTTTTCCCAGTCGGCCTGGATCAGCTCGGCCATGCGCTTGCCGTCCGGGTTGTACGGGCGGGTCACCGGCAGGTACCACAGCTCGACCTCGGTGCCGTTCGGAAAGCCCGCCTTCGCCAGCAGGTCCTTGGCCTTGGCCGGGTCATAGGCGTAGTCGGTGACCTTGTCGTTGTACGACCAGAGCGTCGGCGGGATCGGGTTCTTGGCCGGCTGGCCGGCACCCTGGAACACCGAGTCGAGGATCGCCTTCTTGTTGACGGCCATGCTCAGCGCCTGGCGCACCTGCTTGTTGTCGAACGGCTTCTTCTCGACGTTGAACGCGATGTAGCCGACGTTCAGGCCGTTCTGCTGCACCAGGTTGATGTTCGGGTCGGACTTCATCAGCGCGACGTCGGCCGGCTTGGGGAAGGCCATCACATGGCATTCGCCGGTCTTCAGCTTGGCGTAGCGCACCGATGCGTCGGTGGTGATCGCGAACACCAGGTTGTCGATCTTCGGGCGGCCGCCCCAGTAGGCGTCGAAGGCCTTGTAGCGGATCACCGCGTCCTTCTGGTACGAGACGAACTGGAACGGGCCGGTGCCCACCGGCTCGCGGTCGAGCGCCTCGGGCGTGCCGGCGGCCTTCATCTTCTCGCCGTACTCGGCCGACAGGATCGACGCGAAGTCCATCGCCATGTTGGCCATGAACGGCGCCTCGGCCTTCTTCAGCACGAACTTGACCGTCAGCGCGTCGACCTTCTCGACGTGGTCGACGATGTCCTTCATGCCCATGTCCTCGAAGTACGCGTAGGTCGCGCCCGGCTGGGTCTTGGCCAGCGGGTGGTTCGGGTCGGCCATGCGGTTGTACGAGAACAGCACGTCGTCGGCGTTGAAGTCGCGCGAGGGCGTGAACTTGGCGGTGCTGTGGAACTTGACGCCCTTGCGCAGCTTGAAGGTGTAGCTCAGGCCGTCGGCCGCGGCGGTCCAGCTTTCGGCCAGGCCCGGGATGATGTTGGTGGTGCCGGTGTCGAACTCGACCAGGCGGTTGAACATCGGCACCGACACCGCGTCGAAGGTGGTGCCGGTGGTGTAGTACTGCGGGTTGAAGCCTTCCGGGCTGCCCTCGGAGCAGTAGACCAGCGTCTTGGCCGCGAACGATGCGCCCGCGCAGGCCAGCAGGCAGGTGGCCACAAGGGCCCGGAGGGGGAAGCCGCGAAGTTTCATGGGGGTGGGTCCTGAGAAGGGTTGTCCAACGTCTGAAGGAAAAGCGCCGCCTCGTGGGCAGCGCGGCGGATGATAGCGCGCTGGCCTAGGCCAGCAGACCGGGCAACCACAGCCACAGCGGTGCCGTCAGCATGTAGCCGCAGGTCGACAGCACGATCGCCGCGGTGGCCTCGGCTTCGAGCGCCGTGTAGCGCTGCGCGAAGATCAGCGCATTGCTGCCGATCGGCAGCGCCGCCGCCATCACCACCACGGCCAGCGGCAGCCCCGAGAGCGCAAAGCCCCAGTGGCCGACGACCAGCACCAGGGCCGGCAGCACCAGCAGCTTGAGCACCGAGATCACCACGGCGCCGCGCACGGCGCCCTGGATCCCGTAGTACGCAAGGGACATGCCAATCAGCACCAGGCACAGCGGCACGACCGGCAGGCCGAGCTGGATCAGCACCTCGTCGAGCACCGCCGGCATCGCCAGGCCCGACAGGTTCCAGGCCAGCCCGGCGAGCACCGGCAGCGTCACCGGATGGATGATGGTGTTGCGCGCGGTCTTCGCGAGCGTGCGCCCCAGGTGGGCGCTCGAATGCCCCAGCCGGACGCGTTCGCGCGCCAGGTCGAGTTCGACCAGCGCGGTCAGCACCGTCAACAGCGTCAGCGCATGCAGGCTGACGATCGCGACGTGGATGGACAGCCCGGCCTCGCCGAACAGCGCCGTGGCGAGCGGGATGCCGACCTGCACCGTGTTGCCGAAGCTGGCCGAGATCGCCCGCACGCTGGGCGCGGCCGCCACCAGCCCGCCGGGCCGCACGAGCGGCCGCTGCCAAGCGTAGACGCCGAGCAGCAGCACCAGCACCGGCACGAAGAACGCGAGCAGCGTGCCCCACGGCATGCCGACGAGGTCGAGCCGCGAGGTGGTGCGAAACAGCAGCGCCGGCACGAACAGGTAGAACGCGGCGTTGCCCAGCACCCGGGCAGGGTCGTTGTCGCCCAGCCAGCGCAGGCGGCCGGCCAGGTAGCCGAGGGCGACGACGAGGAAGATGGCGAGGAGCTTGAAGAACACCGGCGACGACATCGCGCCAGTATCGATCAAGCCCTCGGGTCATCCGGGTGTTGCCGCGGCGGCGGGCGCGGGCGCGACCCGCTTGGTGGGCATGCTCACCCAGTAGACCTTGACGCCCCGGCCGAGGGCGGCGCGATCGATCGAGGCCACCTTCTGCTGGTCGACCTCCTGGGTGGATCCCGGCAAGCCGCTGGCACAGGCGCCCAGCAGCAACACGGGCAGGACACTGAACGCACGAACAACACGCAGCATGGCGGGCTCCTCGGAAGACGTTACCGGCCTTCTGACATTAGGCTGCGCCGGGCTGCAGTTCAACCGGCACGAACCCGCAGCCCCCGCGGGCCGGCTTCGCCTGCGCGCTCAGAGCCCCAACCAAGTCCCGATCGCCATCAGCGCCGCGTCGTCGTAGCGCACGAAGCCCTGGTACTTGGTGGGTTCGAGCTTCTTGCGGCCCTCGTCGGTGCCGTCCAGCCCGAGCAGGTACTCGCGCACCTTCTCGACCTGCTCGGCCGACAGGTTCGGGCTCGCGATGATGTGCTTGATCGGCACCGGCTTCGACTTGAACATCACCTTGCCGCCCTTGGCCAGCCAGTCCTTGACGACCGCGTTCGACGCCGTCGCGCCGGCCTGCGTCAGGTTGTTCTCGACGAAGAACGGCACCGCGTCCTGGTAGCGGGTGTAGGTGGTGGCCACCAGCTTGGGGTCGCCGATCGCATCGCGCAGCGTCGCACGCACCATCCACGCGGTGATCGAGTCCTCGTCCGGCGCGCCCAGCTTGCGGCCCTTCAGGTCGGCCAGCGTGGCGATCGGCGAATCGGACTTCACCAGGAAGCTCGCGCGGTACTCGAGGAAGCCCTTGGTCACCGCGACCAGCTTGTAGCCCGGGTTCTTGATCGCCGCGATCGAGATGTGCGCCGGGTGCACCATCGCCAGGTCGTAGGTCTTCTCGGCCAGCCCGCGCTTGAGCGACGGGTAGTCGCCGATCGGCTCGATGCTGACCGGCTGCTTCAGGATCTTGCTCAGGTCGGCCGCGATCGCGGCGTACTTGGCCCGGATCTCTTCGGCCGGGACGCGGTAGGTCACGCCCTCGTTGACCGCAAAGACCAGGGCCTGGGCCCACGGCGCGCTGGCGAGCAGCGCCACGGCGGCCAGCCAACGGAAGTCACGCAGTTTCATTCGCAATCCCTGTTCCTGTGTTGGACGCTTGCGGCCTCCCACGACAGGGCCGCGCCGCCGCATCACCCCGGTGCCGACCGGCCGTCTGGTTGTGACGATCGGTAACCGCACCGAGTGTGTGCGCACTTGTAGTGCACGCAGTGTCGCACTACACAGGAGTCACAACATGCCGCTACGAGAGACTCGACGTGACAAATGTCGTGACAAGAGAACGAATGAATACCTACGAGTAACGTTCAGGCCGCCGCGGTTCAAGCCCCGTCGTCGGCCGCTTTCTTGCTCACCTTGCGAACGGCCTTCTTCGCGGGGGCTTTCGCGGCGGCGGCGGGCGCCTTGGCCTCGGCGGCCGGCGCGGCGGCGGCGGTCTTCGCGGCCGCACCC
>NZ_JBFULV010000124.1:0-17699 GCF_054049715.1 Rhizobacter sp. P5_C2
GCCACGCCGCTCGCGCAGCGCGACCCGCGGCTGCTCGGGCGCATCGCGCTCGGCGTCTCGGTGCTGCTGAACCTGCTGCTCATCTACTGGCTGCTGTTCCTGCCGCGCTGAAAATCCTCCGTTCATCGGGCGGCCTCGTGCGGCTGCAATCGCGTCGTGCGCAGCCCGAGGTCGCCGGCCTCGACCACCGGCCGCGCGCGCCCGCCTTTCTCGGCCCAGGTCCGCGTCCAGCGGATCTGCAGCGCGCGCATCACCGCCAGCATCACCAGCGAGAGCGCGGCGAACAGCACGAAGCCCCACGCATAGGTGCCGAGGTACTGCTTCGACAGCCCCATCGCGTTCGGCACCAGCCCGCCGCCCAGCGCGCCGATCTCGCCGATCATCGACCCCGCCACCGCGGTGGCCATCGGCCAGCGCAGCGGCACCAGCTGGAACAGCGCGCCATTGCCGGCCCCGAGCGCCGCGAAGCACAGCATCAGCAGCAGCGTCGTGGCCACCAGCGAGCCGGTCGCGAGGCCGGTCAGCACCAGGCACACGGCCACCACCAGCAGCACCACCGTCAGCGTGTTGACGCCGCCCCAGCGGTCGGAGAGCCAGCCGCCGACCACGCGCAGCGCCGCGCCCATGAAGGCCGCCAGCATCGTCAGTTGCCCCGCCTGCACCTTGCTGACGCCGAACTGGTCGTAATAGTAGGAAGGCAGGAAGGTCGTGAGCCCGATGAAGCCGCCGAAGGTCACCGCGTAGATCAGGCTGAAGGCCCAGCCGTCGCCCTCGAACAGGCAGGCGATGTGCTCGCGCAGGCTCGCATGGCTGTCGACATCGGGCGGCTCCTTCGCGAGCAGGATCATCACCAGCATCGGCACCGCGATCGCCGCGGCCGCGACGCCGTACACCGCCTGCCAGCCCAGCCACTGCGCGAGCGGCGGCGCCACCAGCACCGACACCGCGGTGCCGACGTTGCCGGCGCCCACCAGCCCCATCGCGAGGCCCTTGTGCTGCGGCGGGAACCAGCCGGCCCCGAGCGACAGCGCGACGCCGAAGCTCGCCCCGGCGATGCCCAGCAGCACGCCCATCGCGAGCAGCTCGTTGAAGCTGTGCACGAAGAAGAAGCCGAACAGCATCGCGACCGCGATCAGGCCCATCTCGACCAGCGTCGCACGCTTGCGGCCGATGTACTGCGCCAGCACGCCGAGCGGAAAGCGCATCAGCGCGCCGGCGATGATCGGCACCGACAGCATCAGCCCCTTCTGCGCCGGCGACAGCGAGAAGGTCTCGCTGATGAAGGGCGCCATCGCGCCGTTCAGCACCCAGATGCAGCAGGAGAACGCGAAATACAGGAAGGCCGCGAACAGCGTCGGGCCGTGGCCCGCGCGCAGGAAGCTCTTGAACGAGGTTGACATGTGCAGCGCCGAAGCTGTTGGCACATGAATGCCCACTTCGTCGTGAGCATCACCCGCGGTGCGGTGGCAAGGTCGGGTGCAGCGTCACACCCGACCCATGCTTTGCAAGCGCCATGCCAACGACGCGGTGCGAGGCGCTGGTATGGTTCGTTCCTTGCACGATGCATCACGCTTCGTGCTCACTTCTCCTCTGACGGCGGCCTCGCCGAACCGGCTTTCCATGACTTCTGCCCTGATCCTGCTCGGTCCGTCCCAGGGCCTGCCTGCCTTGCAGGCCGACCTGCAATCGAGCGGGATTCACGTGCTTGGTGCGGTGGCCTGCGGCAACTTGGTGCGGGAAGCGATCCGGCTCGGCCCCGACGTGCTGGTCTGCCACGATGCGCCGGGCGATGCGGCGGTGTTCGACGCCTGCGCGCTGCTGGCGGCCACCGCGCCGCGGCCGGTGGTGCTGTTCACGCAGGACCCCGACGCGCAGAAGATCGAGCGTGCGCTCGCGAGCGGCATCCACGCGTACGTCGTCAACGGCTATGCGCCGGCGCGGCTGCGGCCGGTGCTGCAGCTTGCGCAGGCGCGCTTCGAGCACGAGCAGAAGCGGCAGGCGGCGCTCGACGATGTGACGCATCGCTTCGAGGAGCGCAAGCTGGTCGACCGCGCCAAGGGCATCCTGATGCGGGCGCGCCAGGTGTCCGAGGACGAGGCCTTCCGCGTGCTGCGCACGGCCTCGATGCACAGCAACCAGCGCGTCGGCCAGGTGTCGCAGCAGGTGATCGAGGCGGCGCGCTACGCCGAGGCGGTGAACCGCGCCGGGCAGCTGCGCATGCTGTCGCAGCGCATCGTCAAGCTGTACGCGCTGAGCGCGCTGGGGGTCGACAGCGGCGCGCATGCCGGGCTGCTGGACGAATCGCGCACCCGCATCGACGCCAACATGGTGGCCTTGCGCAAGGCGGTGTCGCAGGCCACCTTCGGCGACCTGCTGACCGCCGTCGAGGTGCCGTGGCAGCGGCTGAAGGCGGCGCTCGCCGATCCGCCGGTGCGGGCGCTGGTGGCCGATGTCGACGTGCTCGCCGAGCGCGTGCTGCTGCAGGCCGACCAGCTCACCAGCAACCTCGAGACGGCCGGGCTGGTCGCGACGCTGCATGTGCTGAACGTCTGCGGCCGCCAGCGCATGCTGTCGCAGCGCTGGGCCAAGCAGGTGCTGCTGGCCGAATTGCTGGACGGCGACGCGGCGGCGCGGGCGCGCGCGCTCGGCCACGAGGCCGGCACCGCCTTCGACGACGCGATGCGCTACCTCGACGACATCCCGCTGAGCGCGCCGGACATCCGCGAATCGCTGGCCGCGGCCCGCGACGCCTGGCTGGCGCTGACACGCGCCGGCGGCCAGGCGGCCGCGCTGCCCGGGCGGCGCGCGCTCGGCGAGGCCAGCGAGACGCTGCTGGGGTTGTTCGAGCAGCTGACCGGCCAATACGAGCGCAGCATGCAGGTGCTGATGGGCTGACAGGCCGAAGGTCTGTAAATGAGGGGCTGAAAGTCTCAGATACCCCGTGAGTGAGGGGGGCGGCGCAAGCTGCTGCCGCTATGATGAACAGAAGAGACATGGGAAGCGGCTGAAGGGGGTGAAGAGGACGCCCAGCCGCTTCAAAGCAGCACACCCGACCCATCGCATGACTGAAACCAAGCCCCTGGCCGTGCCCGCCCGCGTGGACAACGCGCGCGCGCTCACCGCATCGCTCGGGCTCGCGCCCCAGGCGCTCGGGGCGCTGGTGTTCACGCTGGCCGACCGGCTCGACGCCCCGCTGGCCATCAAGGAAATCGCCTCCGGCCGCTACGTCTATGCCAACGGCCGCATGGACACGCTGGTTGGCCGCACCACCGACGGCCTCTCCGACGAAGACTGGCTCGACCCGGCCCAGGCCGCCACGCTGCGCACAGCCGACCAGTCGGCGATGGTGCAGACGCTGCCGCAGGTCAGCGAGCACCGCATCGAGCGCAAGGGCGGGCGGCGCGAGTTCAGCGTGACCCGCCAGGCGCTCGCGGCGCAAGATGGCGGCGCGCCGCGCTACCTGTGCTGCCTGTGGCTCGACCAGACCACGCAGCGCCAGCACGAGACCCAGCTGCAGCTCGCGCTGCAGCAGCTTGAGCAGCAGCAGCAGGCGAGCGAGGCCTTGCGCCGCGAGATGCAGGACCAGGGCCTGCGCGACACGGTGACCGGGCTGTACCAGCGGGCGCACTTCGACGACCAGCTGCGCCGCGAGGTCGATCTGTCGTCGCGCGAGCACCGTGAGTTCGCGCTGGTGTCGGTGGCGCTGGATCCGCTGGCCGACGAGGTCAAGGCCCTGGGCCCCGAGGCACGCCAGCGCGTGCTCGAGGCGCTGGGCCGGCTGCTGCGCAGCAACACCCGGGCGATGGATGCGTCGTGCCGGCTCGAGGAAGACCTGTTCGCGGTGCTGCTGTCGGGCGTCGGCCTGGCCACCGCCCATGCACGGATGGAGGGGCTGCGCCGCCAGTGCGCGACCCAGATCGTGATGCTGAACGGGCGCGACCTCGGTTTCACGGTGTCGATGGGCGTCGCGAGCTTCCCGCACACGGCGCACACGCAGGAAGAATTGCTGAACGCTGCCGATGCGGCGCTGGCCGAGGCGCGGCGCCGCGGCGGCAACCACGTGACGCTCGCGAGCATCCGCTTCGAGACGAACTAGCCGGCCAGCCCCTTGATGCCCTTGTAGAGCATGTAGCTCGCGAGGCTGTACAGCAGCAGCGCGAACACCCGCTTCAGCTTTGCGGTGTCGATCCGGTGCGCGGTGCGTGCCCCGAGCGGTGCCGTCATCACGCTGGCGACCGCGATCACCAGCAGCGCCGGCAGGTAGATGAAGCCCAGCGTGCCCGGTGGCATGTCGTGCAGCGACCAGCCCGCATAGACATAGCCGATGGTGCCGGCCAGCGCGATCGGGAATCCCAGCGCCGCCGAGGTCGCGACCGCGGTGCGGATCGGCACGTTGCACCAGGTCATGAACGGCACCGACACGAACGCGCCGCCGGCGCCGACCAGCGCCGACAGCATGCCGATCACACCGCCCGCGCCGAACATGCCGGCGCCCTGCGGCAACTGGCGCGTCGGCTTGGGCTTCTTGTCGAGGAACATCTGCGTCGCCGAGAAGCCGATGAACAGCGCGAACAGCAGCGCCAGCCAGTTGGCCGGCAGCGCCTTCGCGATCTGCGCGCCGAGCAGCGAGCCCAGCACGATGCCGGGCGCGAGCAGCTTGACGATGTCCCAGCGCACGCCGCCGCGCTGGTGGTGGGCGCGCACCGACGAGATCGACGTGAAGCAGATCGTCGTCAGCGAGGTCGCGACCGCCATCTTCACGATGTAGGCCTCGGGGAAGCCCTTCAGCGTCAGCAGCAGCGTCATGAACGGCACCAGCATCGCGCCGCCGCCGACGCCCAGCAGCCCGGCCAGGAAGCCGGTGAATGAACCCAGGATCAGCAGTTCGAGGATGAGTTGCCAGCCGAGATCGAAGCCCATCAGGGCTTCCGATCCAGCAAGGCGAGCACCGAGGCCCACTCCTGCGGCGCCACCGGCGTGATCGACAGCCGGTTGCCGGGCTTCAGCACCACCATCGATGCGAGCGCCGGCGATTCGCGCATCTCGCGCAGCGACAGCAGCCGCGTCTTGCGCTCGAGCGCCACGTCGACATGCCACCAGCGCGGCTTCTCGGCCGTGGCCTTCGCGTCGAAGTACTTGCTCTTCGGATCGAACTGCGTCGCGTCGAGGGTGGGCTCGCCGGCCACGCGCGCCAGCCCGGCAACGCCGGGCTCGGGGCAGGACGAGTGGTAGAACAGCACGCCGTCGCCGATGCGCATCTGGTCGCGCATGAAATTGCGGGCCTGGTAGTTGCGCACGCCGACCCAGGGCACGCGCTGCTTGGTCGCAGCGGCCAGGTCATCGATCGAACACTCGTCGGGCTCGCTCTTCATGAGCCAGAACTGTTCGGTCATGGTGCTGCTGAAGCTGGGGAAATAAGGTGTCCGTCACGCACCGTGAGCCGCATTCCTGAACCCAGGCAGTTCAGGTGGGCGAGGTCAGCCGGGCTTCGGGTTCATCTGACGCGAGACGATCACACCAACCGGGCGATGTTCCAAGCCCTTGCTCGTAAGAGCATCGGTTCAAGGAAATATAAAACTCACGCGAACGCAACGGACTCGAAGAATTCTACGCGCGTCATCGGTCGCGAGTGTGTCTGTTCAGAGCAATTGCCCGTCGGCGCCAAGGGCTTGGTCGACACGGCGGATCAAAGCGTCTATGTCGATGTCTTCGGGGTTCGACGACAGCACGACCGGAGCGGGCGATGACTTCGGTGCGGCAGGCCGTTCGGCCAGTGCGTAGGCCAGGTTCAAGGCCGCCAGCACCGCGATCCGCTCGCGCGCCTTGACGCGGCCGCCGTCGCGGATCGCGCTCATTTCGCGGTCGACGTTGCCGACCGCCTCGAGCAGCGACGACTCGCCGCCTTCCGGGCAGCCGAGGATGTAGCTCTGCCCCATGATCGTCACTTCGATCTGCTTCATTTGGAGCGAGCTCCGGTGTCGGCACCGACGGCCGCCGGATCGGCCGGCAGGCGCTCGAGCAGCGCATCGATGCGGCCGCGCGCGGCGTTCAGCCGCGAGCGCAGGTTGTCGCGCTCATGCGTGACGGTCGCGAGTTGTTGTTCCAGCAAGGCGTTGGTGCGCTTCAGTTCATCGTGCCGCAGCAGCAGGCGCTCGAGGCGTTCTGCGAGTTCGTGGATCTTGGCCATGGCGCACCAATGGTGGATGGGAGCGCCGATTGTAGAGGGGCCGACCCGCCCGGCTTACAACCTACAATCGCGCCCGTTGGTGCCCGTGCCGGTGTTCACGCCGGCACAGTTAAACGGGAAGCAGAGGTTGCTCGACCGCCCTGGTCGCACGGCCCACCTGCGCTGCCCCCGCAACGGTAAGCGGACGAAGCCGATCGGCTTCAACCCCTGCGCATTGCCACTGGAGCCTCGCCGCTCTGGGAAGGTCGCACGGGTGGTTCCGCCAGCCCGGATACCGGCCAACAGGGCGGCGCCGCGTGCAAGCGTGGCGCCATGGGTGCGCACCAGCGGGGAAGCTGGCGCGCGCGGCTAGATCTATGGCAGTTCCTCTGATGAATTCTCGTACTCCGCAGCTGCGCGCGCCTGTCGCGCCGAGCCTGCTTGCCGGCGCTTGCGCCGCTGTTTTCGCTTCCATGCTCACCGTCCCCTCCGCCCAGGCGCAGACGGCCACCGCCGCCGCCGTCGCGGCCGACGGCAGCAGCGTGTTCGCGCCGGTGATCGTCACCGCGACGCGCTTTCCGGAAGACGCGTCGAAGCTGCCGTTCGGCGTCAGCGTGATCACGTCGGCCGACATCCGCGAAGCCGGCGTCACGACGGTCAACGAGGCCATCATGAAGCTGCTGGGCGTGCCCGGCCGGCTTGATTTCTATGGCGGCGGCGACTACTCGCTCGACCTGCGCAACTTCGGCACCACCTCCGACAACAACCAGGCGGTGATCGTCGACGGCATCAAGATCAGCGAGGCCGACCTCGGCGGCACGCGGCTCGCCGGCATCCCGATCGATTCGATCGAGCGCATCGAGGTGATCCGCGGCAGCGGCGCGGTGCTGTACGGCGAAGGCGCGACCGGCGGCGTGATCGTCATCACCACCAAGGCCGGCGCGGGCCTGCAGCGCAAGAGCGGCGCACAGGTCTACGCCGCGATGGGCAGCCACGCGCTGCTCGACACGCGCGCCAGCGGCACCGTGGTGGCCGGCAAGTTCTCGCTCGACGTGGCCGGCAACCACCGCGAGACCGACAACCACCGCGACAACTTCCGTTCCGAGATCGAAGGCGCCTCGGCCACCGTGCAATGGCAGGTCGCCGATGCCTTCCGGGTCGGCGCGCGCACCGGCTGGGACCAGCTCGACAGCGGCCTGCCGGGTTCGCTGACGGCCGCACAGTACGCCGACAACCCGCGCCAGACGAACACGCCGAACGACCGCGGGCGCATCCGCAACCGCAACCAGGGGCTGTTCGGCTCGGCGGTGCTGGGCGATTGGCAGCTCGGCCTGGACGCCGGCTGGCGCGACAAGCACCTGGAGAGCACCAGCAGCGGCGTCTCGACCTACGGCTACGACATCAACGCGAAGAACTACGCGCTGCGTGCGCGCAACGAGATGGCGCTGGCCGGCGGCCGCAATGCGCTGAGCTTCGGCATCGACCATGCTGACTGGACGCGCGCGACGGTCTTCAACTCGACGGCCGACCAGACCTCGCGCGCGCTCTATGCGAAAGACGACTACAGCTTCGCGTCGGGCACGCGGGTCAGCGTCGGCGGGCGCAGCGAGCACATCGAGAAGACCAGCACCGACACGACCACCGGTATCGACGACACGATGCACGCCTGGGAGCTGGGCCTGCTGCAGCCGCTGTCGACCTCGACCTCGGTGTACGGCCGGATCGGAAGCAGCTACCGGCTGGCGAACGCGGACGAATACAGCTTCACCGTCGGCGAGCTGCGCCCGCAGACCTCGCGCGACACCGAGATCGGCCTGCGCTGGCAGGCCGGTGGCACGCGCGCCGAAGTGCGCGCCTACCGCAGCAAGCTGACGGACGAGATCGGCTACGACCCGAACGAGCCGAACGGTCAGTTCTTTGGTGCCAACATCAACTTCGCGCCGACGCGCCGCCAGGGCGTCGAGGCGGAGTTGTCGCAGGCGCTGGGCAGCACGGCCAACGTGCGGGTGGTGGCCGCGCAGCGCCAGGCGCGCTTCACCGCCGGCCGCAACGACGGCAAGAACGTGCCGCTGACCGCGAAGACCACGCTGGCCCTGCGCGGCGACTGGTCGTTCGCGGCGGGCCACCGGGTCGATGCCGGCGTGAACTACGTGTCGTCGCAGACGCCGGACTTCCAGAACGCCTGCACGATGCCGGCCCACACGACGCTGGACCTGCGCTATGCCTACCAATGGCAGATGCTGGAGTTCGCGCTCGGCGTGACCAACGTGACCGACAAGCAGTACTACACGCTGGCCTTCCGCTGCGTGGGTGGCCAGACCAGTTCGATCTACCCGGAAGACGGCCGGGCCTTCACCGGCTCGGTGCGGATCCAGTTCTGATCGCGGCCGATGGCGAGCCATGAACTGATCCTCGGCGGCCAGCGCAGCGGCAAGTCGCGCTGCGCCGAGTCGCGTGCGATCGCGTGGCTCGCGGTGCCGGGGCACGAGGCGGCCTTGCTGGCCACCGCGCTGCCCGGCGATGGCGAGATGCGCGAACGCATCGCGCAGCACCGCAGGGATCGCGCCGAGCGCGTGCCGCGGATGCTCACGCACGAGGTGCCGACCGACCTGGCGCTGGCCGTTGCCGAGCACAGCCGGCGGCAGCGCCTGCTGGTGATCGACTGCCTGACGCTGTGGACCACCAACTGGCTGATGCCGATGCAGGGCGTGGCCCCGGCCCCCGAGAGCTGGCAGGCCGCGTCGCAGGCGCTGCTGCGCTCGCTCGATGCCGCGCCGGGCCCGGTCGTGCTGGTGTCGAACGAGATCGGCCTCGGGCTGTCGCCGATGACGCGCGAGGCGCGACACTTCGTCGATGAACTGGGGCGCCTGCACCAGGCGGTCGCCGCGCACTGCGCGCGCGTGACGCTGATGGTGGCGGGGTTGGAACTGGCCGTGAAGGCGGAGACGCGATGACGATGCATGGGATCCTGAGGCAGCTGCTGGTCGCGACGCTGCTCGCCGCGACGAGCCTGTGCGCGACCGCCGCCCCCATCACGCTGACCGACGACCGCGGCCGTGTGCTGACTCTGCCCGCGCCGCCGCAGCGCGTGATCAGCCTGCTGCCGTCGCTGACCGAGAGCGTCTGCGCGCTCGGCGGCTGCGCGCGGCTGGTCGGCACCGACCGCTATTCCAATTCGCCGGCCGAGGTGCTGGCGCTGCCGAAGCTGGGTGGCATCGACGATGCGCAGGTCGAGCGCATCGTCGCGCTGAAGCCCGACGTGGTGCTGGCCGCCACCTCGGCGCGCATCGTCGAGCGGCTCGAACAGCTCGGCGTGCGCGTCGTCGTCGTCGAATCGAAGACGCATGCCGACGTGCAGCGCAGCCTGGCCACGATTGCGCAGCTGCTCGGCACGCCGGAACGCGCCGCGCCGGTGTGGGCGCGCATCCAGCGCGAGATGGCCGAGGCCGCGGCGCGCGTGCCGGCGCGGGTGCGCGGGCAACGGGTGTACTTCGAGGTCGATGCGTCGCCGTACGCGGCCGGCAGCAGCTCGTTCATCGGCGAGACGCTGACGCGGCTCGGCCTCGGCAACATCGTCACGCCTGAGCTCGGGCCGTTCCCGAAGCTGAACCCGGAGTACGTGCTGAAGGCGCAGCCCGACATCCTGATCGGTGCGCAGCGCAACGTGAGCGAGATGCCGGCGCGCCCGGGCTGGCGCGCGCTGCGGGCGGTGCAGGGCGGGCGCAGCTGCGGCTTCGACCCGGCGAAGTACGAGGTGCTGATCCGCCCGGGGCCGCGCATGGGCGAGGCGGCGCTGCAGCTCGCCGGCTGCGTCGCAGGCCTTCCGGAGCCGCGCTGACGTGAACGGACTTGCGCTCCGCCTGCGACGGCGCCTGGTCGTCGCGATGCTGGTGTCGACGCTGCTGCTGCTCGTCGCCGGGCTCGCGTCCGGCAGCGAGGGCTGGTCGCTGCCGTCGCTGTGGGGGCCGGATGCGTCGCTGATCGTCGGCCAGATCCGCGCGCCGCGCACGCTGGGGGCGTGGCTGGTCGGCGCCTTGCTCGGGCTGGCCGGCGCGGTCGCGCAGGGGCTGTTCCGCAACCCGCTGGCCGATCCCTACCTGCTGGGTGCTGCGTCGGGCGCGACGCTCGCGGTGGTGCTCGGGCTGGCCGCGCAGGCGCTGGCCGGGCACTACATCAGCCTGTCGGCCGCCGACCTGCTGTCGCGCGCCGGGCTGGTGCTGGGCGCCTTCCTCGGCGCGCTCGGCGGCGTGCTGCTGACGCTGCTGCTGTCGCGCGGCGCGCAGCACACGACGCGGCTGCTGCTGGCCGGCGTCGTGGTCGGCGTGGTGCTCGGCGCGGCCAGCGACCTCGTCACCACGGTCGCGCCGGATGCGCTGCGCGGCAAGCAGTGGTTCATGCTCGGCAGCACCTCGTTCCTCGGCTGGGACAGCGTGCTGCTGCTCGGGGCCGGCGCGCTGGTGTGCGTGCCGCTCGCGTGGCGGCTGGCGCGTGCGCTCGATGCGCTGACGCTGGGCACCGACAGCGCACTGAGCCTGGGGCTCGACCTGCCGAAGCTGCGCCTGGTGCTGGTGATCGTGCTGGCGCTGGCGACCGGGCTGGCGGTGGCGCAGTCGGGCCTGATCGCGTTCGTCGGGCTGGTCGCGCCGCACCTGGTGCGGCGCTTCGCGCCGTCGGCGCAGGGTTACCTGCTGGTCGTCAGCGCGCTGGTGGGCGGCACGCTGCTGCTCGCAGCCGACGTGCTGGCGCGCCTGCTGATCGCACCGCAGGAGCTGCCGGTCGGCGTGCTGACCGCGTTGCTCGGCGGCGGCTACCTGCTGTGGCTGCTGCACCGGCGGGGGATCGAATGAGCGCGTTGTCTTGCGAGGGTCTGCGGGTGTCATTGGGTGGCACGCCGGTGCTGAACGACGTGTCGCTCGCGCTGCAGCCGGGCTGGACGGTGATCGTCGGGCCGAACGGCGTCGGCAAGTCGACGCTGCTGCGGGTGCTGGCCGGGTTGCTGCAGCCGGCTGCGGGCAGCGTGACGCTGCAGGGCCGAGCGCTCGCTGACTGGCCGGCGCGCGAGCGCGCCCAGCGCCTCGCGTGGCTCGCGCAGCAGGGCGAGGCGCGTGGCGAGCTGACGGTGCGCGACGTGGTGCACCTGGGCCGATTGCCGCACCTGGGACTGTTCACGCCGCCGGGGCCGGACGACGAGGCGATCGTCGATGCGGCGATGGCTGCGACCGAATGCGGCGCGTGGCAGCACCGGTCGCTGCACGGGCTGTCGGGCGGCGAGCGCCAGCGGGCGCTGATCGCGCGTGCCTTGGCGGTGCAGGCCGCGGTGCTGCTGCTCGACGAGCCGACGACCCACCTCGACCCGCCGCACCAGGTGGCGCTGGTGCGCCTGTTCCAGCGCCTCGCGCGCACGCAGACGGTGGTCAGCGTGCTGCACGACCTGTCGCTCGCGCTGCAGGCCGACAGGCTGGTCGTGATGAAGCTGGGCCGCATCGAGGCCGAGGGCGCGCACGACGACCCGCACGTGCATGCCGCACTCGAATCGGTGTTCGACCACGCGGTGCGCGTGCAGCGCGTCGGCACGCGATTCCTGACGATTCCGAACCTGGACTGAGCCCATGCAGATCGAAACCCCGCCGACCGAACGGCGCAGCGACAAGCCCGACGGCGAGCGCCGCGGGCTCGTCATCGTCCACACCGGCGACGGCAAGGGCAAGAGCACCGCGGCCTTCGGCCTCGCGCTGCGTGCGCACGGCCGCGGCAAGGCGGTGAAGATCTACCAGTTCATGAAGGTGCCGTCGGCCCGCTTCGGCGAGCACCGGGTGTTCGAGCAGCTCGGCGTGCCGATCGAGGGCCTGGGCGACGGCTTCAGCTGGAAGAGCCGCGACCTGGAGCATTCGGCGCAGCTCGCGAAGGACGGTTGGGCGCGCGCCGAGGCGACGATCCGCGCCGGCGAGCATTTCCTGGTCGTGCTCGACGAGGTGATGTACCCGCTGCGCTACGGCTGGCTGGCGCTCGACGCGGTGCTGGCCTGCCTGCGCGAGCGGCCGGCCCATGTGCACGTCGTGCTGACCGGGCGCGGAGCGCCGGCCGAGCTGGTCGACCTGGCCGACACCGTCACCGAGATGACGCTGGTCAAGCACCACTACAAGGCCGGCGTGCCGGCGCAGCGCGGCATCGAGGACTGATGTTCGGCGCCGCGCTGCTGCTCGCCTGGACGTGGGACGCCTGCTTCGGCGAGCCGCGCAATGCGCTGCATCCGGTGGCGTGGCTGGGGTGGGTGCTGGCACCGGTGGGCCGGGTGCTGCGGCGCGGGTCGCCGTGGCAGGCCTTCATCGGCGGGGCGCTCGCGTGGTGCGTCGGCGCGGCCGTGCTCGCGGTGGTCGGCTGGCTGCTGCAGCGCGCGCTGTCGGCGTGGCCGTGGTGGGCGTCGGTGCCGCTGCTGGCGCTGCTGCTGAAGCCCTGCTTCGCGTGGCGCATGCTGCGCGACGAGGTCGTGGCGATCGAAGGTTCATTGGCGCAGGGCGTGGAGGCGGCGCGGCGGCAACTCGCGCGGGTGGTCAGCCGAGACACGTCGGTGCTCGATGAAGCCGCCATCCGCGAGACCGCGATCGAGACGCTGGCCGAGAACCTGAACGATTCGCTGGTGGCGCCGCTGTTCTGGTATGCGGTGGCCGGCCTGCCGGGGGCGCTGGTGTACCGCTTCGCCAACACCGCGGACGCGATGTGGGGCTACCGCGGCGAGTGGGAGTGGGCCGGCAAGTGGGCGGCGCGGGCGGACGACGTGCTGTCGTGGCTGCCGGCGCGCATCACGGCGGTGTTGCTGCGCCCGTCGCTGCGCCTGGCGCAGTGGCGCATGCTGCAGGGCGAATCCCGGCTGACCCCGTCGCCGAACGGCGGCTGGCCGATGGGCGCGATGGCGCTGCGGCTGGGCGTGCGGCTCGGCAAGCCGGGCGTGTACACCTTGAATGCGCAGGCGAGGGCGCCGCAATCGGCGGACGTGGCGGCGGCCTTGCGATGTGCCGGCGTGGCTGCGTGGATTTCCGTGGCGATGGCGGCCTCTGCACTGCTGCTGTGGCACCCCGACACCCCTCCCGTTCACCCTGAGCAGGGACTGAGCTTGTCGAAGGCCCGTGTCGAAGGGCGGGTCCTTTCATGACGATCCACGGCGGCCCCGACGCGCACGGCATCCCCCGCCACGATTTCTCGACCAACGCGAACGCCTGCGGCCCCGCGCCGATCGACTGGCGCGACGCCGACCCGACGCGCTACCCCGATCCGTCGTACACCGCGTTGCGTCGCGCGCTGGCGGCGCACCACCACGTCACCGCCGACCGCATCGTGATCGCCGCCAGCGCCAGCGAGTTCATCGCGCGCATCAGCACCGCCGTCGCGCTGACCCGGCCGGGCGCCGGCGTGTTCATCCCACGGCCCTGCTACGGCGACTACGCGGCGGCAGCCCTGGCCCGCGGCCTGCGCGAGGTCGAACGCGAGGCCGCCACGCTCGTCTGGCATGCCTCGCCCGGCAGCCCGCTCGGGCGCTCGACGCCGCTCCCGCTGACCCCCGGCGCAATCCACGTCGTCGACCGCGCCTACGCCCCGCTGACGCTGCAAGGCGACGACCCCGCACCGCCCGAGGCCGCATGGCAGCTCTGGTCGCCGAACAAGGCGCTCGGCCTGACCGGCATCCGCGGCGCCTATGCGATCGCCCCGTCGCATGACGCGATCACCATCGCGCAGCTCGAAGCCCTCGCCCCGTCGTGGCCGCTCGGCGCGCATGCGGCGCTGATGCTGCAGGCCTGGACCTTGCCCGCCGTGCAGGCCTGGCTGCAGGCCTCGCTCGACACGCTGCGCGCCTGGAAGACCCGCCAGCTCGCGCTGTGCGCATCGCTCGGCTGGCAGTGCGAGCCCAGCGAGACGCCGTTCCACATCGCCCGCGCCCCCGGCCTCATCGACCGGCTGCCGGCGCTGCGCGAACGCGGCATCAAGCTGCGCGACACCACCTCGATGGGCCTGCCCGGCGCCGTGCGCCTCAGCGTGCAGCCGCCCGAGGCCCAGGATGCGCTGGCCCGTGCGTGGACGGAGGCCACGCGATGACCGCCCGCGCGGTGATGGTCCTCGGCACCACCAGCGGTGCCGGCAAAAGCTGGCTCGCGACCGCGCTGTGCCGCTGGTATGCGCGCCAGGGCCTGAAGGTCGCGCCGTTCAAGGCGCAGAACATGAGCAACAACGCGCGCGTCGTGCCGGGCCTGGGCGGCCGCCTCGGCGAGATCGGCAGCGCGCAGTACTTCCAGGCCCTGGCCGCGCGCGCCGCGCCCGACGTGCGCATGAACCCGGTGCTGCTGAAGCCGGAGCGCGACACCGCGAGCCAGGTCGTGCTGATGGGCGAGGTGCGCGCCGACCTCGCCGCCATGCCCTGGCACGACCGCAGCGCGCTGCTGTGGCCGCATGCGCTCGACGCGCTGCGCTCGCTGCAGGCAGAGCACGACGTGATCGTCATCGAAGGGGCCGGTTCGCCGGCCGAGATCAACCTGCGCCACAGCGACTACGTGAACATGCGCACCGCGCTCGCGGCCGACGCTGCGTGCCTGCTGGTCAGCGACATCGACCGCGGCGGCGCCTTCGCCCACCTGTACGGCACGCACCAGCTGCTCGCGCCCGACGAGCAGCGGCTGCTGCGCGGCTTCGTGCTGAACCGCTTCCGCGGCGATGCGCGGCTGCTCGAGCCCGGCCCGTCGCAGCTGCAGCAGCTGACCGGCGTGCCGACGCTCGCGGTGCTGCCGATGTGGCGCGGCCACGGCCTGCCGGAAGAAGACGGCGTGTTCGACGACACGCCGAGCGGCGATGCCGACGGGCTGCGCATCAGCGTGCTCGCGCCGCCGCGCATCAGCAACCTCGACGAGTTCCAGCCGCTGCGCCACCTGCCCGGCGTGCGGATGCGCTGGGCGCGCACGCCGGCCGCGCTGGCCGATGCCGACTGGATCGTGCTGCCCGGCTCGAAGCACACCAGCAGCGACCTGGCCTGGCTGCGTGAGCAGGGCCTGGCCGATGCGGTGTGCCGGCATGCCGCGGCCGGCCGGCCGGTGCTCGGGCTGTGCGGCGGCTTGCAGATGCTCGGTGAATCGCTGGCCGATCCGTTCGGCATCGACGGCGATGCCACCGGCCTCGGGCTGCTGCCGCTGGCCACGCGCTTCGAGCGCGACAAGCGGCTGCGTACTGTCGACGCGCGTTTCGAGACGCTGGACGGGCCGTGGGCCGCGCTGTCGCAGGCCGCGCTGCGCGGCTACGAGATCCGCCACGGCCGCACGCAGGCGACCGCGCCGCTGGCGGTCGCGCTGCGCAATGCCGACGGCGAGCCGATCGGCTGGCAGCGCGGCAACGTGCTCGGCCTCTATGCACATGGCGTGTTCGAATGCGACGAGGTGCTGCGCGCGCTGTTCGGCCAACTCGCGCGCACGCTCGACGACGTGTTCGACGGCCTCGCCGATTTCGCCGACGCGCACTTCGCGCCCGGCGCGTTGATGCAACTCCTCCAACCCCCGCGTAGTTTCAACAGGGACTGACCCATGCGCCTCGAACTGCCCTCCATCACCCCGATCGACGACGCCGCGCTTGCGCAGCGGTTGCAGCAGCGGCTGGACCGCAAGACCAAGCCGCAGGGCTCGCTCGGCCGCCTCGAATCGCTCGCGCTGCAGCTCGGGCTGGTCCAGCGCAGCGAGGCGCCGCGGCTCGATCGGCCGCAGATGCTGGTGTTCGCCGGCGACCACGGCCTCGCGGCGCGCGGCGTCTCGGCGTTTCCGAGCGACGTCACCTGGCAGATGGTCGAGAACTTCCTGGCCGGCGGCGCGGCGGTCAGCGTGCTCGCGCGCCAGCACGGCCTCGCGCTGACGGTGGTCGATGCCGGCGTGGCGCACGACTTCGCGCCGCGCGTCGGACTGATCGACCGCAAGATCGCGCGCGGCACGGCCGATGCACTGACCGGACCGGCGATGAGCGAGGCCCAATGCCAGCAGGCGCTGGCGGCCGGCATGGCGGTCGTTCATGAACTCCCGGGCAATGCGGTGCTGCTGGGCGAGATGGGCATTGGCAACAGCTCCAGCGCGGCCTTGCTGTTGGCACGGCTGAGTGGCCAGCCGATCGACGCCTGCGTCGGCCGCGGCACCGGGCTCGACGATGCCGGCCTCGCGCGCAAGCGCACGGTGCTCGCGCAGGTGCTCGAACGCCACGCCGGCGCGACGCAGCCGCTGCAGGCGCTCTCTGCGTTCGGCGGCTTCGAGATCGCGATGCTGGCCGGCGCAGCGCTGCAGGCGGCGGCCGAGCGGCGGGTCGTCGTCGTCGACGGCTTCATCGCGAGCGCCGCGGTGCTGGTGGCGACGCGGCTGGTGCCGGCGCTGGCCGGCTACTGCGTGCTCGCGCACCGTTCGGCCGAGCCGGGCCATGTGCTGATGGTGCGCGAGCTGGGCGGAGAGCCTTTGCTCGATCTGGGACTGCGCCTCGGCGAAGGCTCGGGTGCCGCGCTCGCATGGCCGCTGCTGGAGAGCGCGGTGCGCGTGCTGGCCGAGATGGCGAGCTTCGAATCGGCCGGTGTCTCCGACCGCAGCGAGACCTGACCCGTGCTGAAGGCCGTGCTGCACGAACTGCGGCTGATCGCGATCGCGCTGCAGTTCTTCACGCGCGTGCCGGTGCCGGCGCACATCGGCTTCGAGCCCGAGTGGCTGAACGCGAGCGCGCGGCATTTCCCGCTGGTCGGCTTTCTCGTCGGGCTGGTCGCAGCGCTCGCACTGGCGGTCGGCAGCCAGGCGCTCGGCACCGCGATCGGCGTGTGGCTGTCGATCGCGGCGACCGTCTGGCTGACCGGCGCTTTCCACGAGGACGGCCTGGCCGACACCTGCGATGCGCTCGGCGGCGCGGTGAGCCGCGAGCGGGCGCTGGAGATCATGAAGGACTCGCGCATCGGCAGCTATGGCGCGGTCGCGCTGGTGTTGGTGCTCGGGCTGAAGGCGGCCACGCTGTCGGCGCTGCCGATGGCGCTGGCGGTGCCGGCGCTGCTGCTCGCGCACACCGCGTCGCGCGCGGCTGCCGTGGTGTTGATCCGCCTGCTGCCGTATGCGGGCGAGGTGTCGCAGGCGAAGGCGAAGCCGCTCGCGCAGAAGGTGTCGGCGCTCGGGGTGGGCGTTGCGCTCGGGTGGGTCGCGCTGCTGGCGGTGGCGCTGGTCGCGCTGCGCTGGGGCTGGTGGCCCTATGTCGCACCCGCGCTGACCGGGGTCGTGCTGGGCACGGTCGTATGCGGCCGCTGGTTCCGTCGTCGGCTCGGCGGCATCACCGGCGACACGCTCGGAGCCACGCAGCAGATCACCGAGCTGCTCGCGCTGCTGGGCTGGGTGGTCGCGCTGCGCTGGGCATGAAGCGCATCGATGCGTGGCGCCATCCGCGGCCCGAGGGCGTGGCCGGGCGCTGCATCGGCCACACCGACGTGCCGGTCGACCGGCGCCGCGCGAAGCGCCTCGCGCAACGCATCCGCCGCGCGGCGCGGCACGAAGGC